>NZ_JBSPZA010000003.1:0-147219 GCF_053851535.1 Desulfoplanes sp. PS50
CTGGACCGTGTTTCAGTTCCAGTGTGGCTGATCATCCTCTCAGACCAGCTACTCATCGTCGCCTTGGTAGGCCGTTACCCTGCCAACAAGCTAATGAGACGCGGACTCATCTACAAGCAATAGCTTTCAGGAAGAGGCTATCTTTACCGACAATCAATATATAATCGCCAGACCATCCGGTATTAGCTCCACTTTCGCGAAGTTATCCCAAACTCGTAGGTAGATTATCCACGCGTTACTCACCCGTGCGCCACTCTACTTACCCCCGAAGGGGCTTTCTCGTTCGACTTGCATGTGTTAGGCACGCCGCCAGCGTTCATTCTGAGCCAGAATCAAACTCTCCAGTTATGAAATGAACCCAGGCCAGCTCTTGCGAACTGACCTTTATGCTTAAAACCTTAATATGTTCTAACTCGCTATTTAATTGTCAAAGACCTTGCCTGTCTCCATCAGCAAAACGCAGCTCCTAATCTCCTGCGAACAGCCGTGTCAACAAGTTTTTCAATCAAAGATCAGGTCGATCCCGCCAAAAACTCAGGACGCGACAAGGAGAAGTTTACTAGCCAAACCACCCTCTCCTGTCAATCGATTTTTTATCTTTTCTGCGGATCGGTCCGAGAAACAAATCACCTCGCAACCGCCCGCATCCCATCGACCCTGCTTCGCTCTCAAAGAACAGATACTTCTCTTTACATTCTGATCACTTGAACCGGACCGCTTCGCCTTCACGGCCTGTCCCGCTCAAGAGATGCGGTTTCTATGGACACCCGATCCTTTTGTCAAACACTTTTTTCATTCCTGCAATTTTTTTTGGCAATCAATTCTAATAAAATCTATAAATCAGTATGTTATAATAAATATGCCATCACCTGATCCTTCTGGCCCCCTTAGGTGAATTTCAGAAGAGGCGACAACTTCCCTGACACCGGGGGAGGTAAAGAGTTCCGACATAATATACAAAAAAAACCGCCCATCAGCTATTTTGTCTGACGGGCGGCCACAATGGACTAAGGGTAACCTTATGTGCCGAATATTTCACTTTCAAGCCATTCACGTACTTCGGGAGTGACACCATAGACTCCCTTGTGATGACTGACTTGATCCAGAAACGTCTCTTCCAGCTGACCGGGCAGATCAAACGAGGTGAGCTCCTCGGCGCCATCGGAGTTGCGCCGAATCAGGTATCCCTTCGGCTTGTTCTCCCAGGTGTTGATAACAAAATAATAGGATACATCGGCCTTACTCTTGACCCGGTTTTCATAGCTTCCACCATATCCGCTATTGCCCCATTCGAGATACAGGGCAACTGCATCCTCCGGAGTCATGTTCCAATCAATATCGATATCCTTGAATCGTGCGAACTGTCCCATTTCAGCTCTCCTTGGTTATGATCTTTCGTACGTAATTTTTTTAATAATAATTATTATCGATAATGTCAAGCAGCAATGCACAATTTCATCGACCACCTGACACACAGGATCAATACCCCTTCAAAGGACCTCGGGAGAATCGGCTAAATACGAATATCTGGGCAGGAACATGTGGAAGATCGACGGCGACAGCATTGCTGGTACGTTCGGGAAGCCTCGACAAAGCGATTGGCCCACTCAGGATTGCTGAAGGCATGCATGTGCGTGTAGCCAGCCAGCGTATTTCGGCAAAGAAGCATGTCCATGTGGGCGCGGACCCCTTGACCCCGCTTTAAACTCAGGCAGGGAATGATTTGCACGGGATCATCGGCAAGGGAACGGGAATAATGGAATTCATGTCCTACCAATGGTGTTCCAAGGGGATAAAAAGGATTGGCCTGGGTCACGTGTCCCTGGATATACCCAAGCCCCTGGGGCTTGGGACAAAAGGTTGTCGAAACGGGGAATATTCCCGCCATAGGAAAGGTTCTGCCCAAATATTCGAGTTCCCGGCACAGATACATGAAGCCACCGCACTCGGCATAAACAGGCATACCGGAACGGGACATGGAGCGCACTCGTTGACGAATCACCTCATTGGCCGAGAGCTTGTCCGCCAGGGTTTCGGGAAAACCTCCACCCAGATAGAGGCCATCAAGGGCTGGCCACGGACGGTCGTCAAGCAGGGACAACGGAACCAGCGTAGCCCCTGCTGTCTCCAGTGCCCTGAGATTTTCCTGATAATAAAACCACAGGGACGCATCCCGGACATACCCAATGGTCACGCACCCGGCCGGCCCCACCGGACGAGGGAACAATGATGTCTCAGGACACGGAACAGCGCTTGAGGTGTCAGCGGTGGAAAAGATGGCAGGGAGGTCAAGATGTTCGCGGACAAAAGCCGAAAGACGGGAAAAGGCGAGGTCGGTTTGGTTGAATTCCTGGTCGGAAATGAGCCCCATGTGTCGCTCGGGAATAGGATTGTTCGCCATCTTGGGCAACGCACCAAACACCTTGAGATCCGTATATTTCTCTATGGACGAGCGAACAATGGATTCATGGCGGCTTCCGGCGATCCGGTTGAGAATGACCCCCCTGAGGTCCAGGTCCGGATCAAACATCTGACATCCCATGACGATCGCGGCCATGGTTCGAGTGGCCTTGGTGCAATCGACCACAATGACCACAGGGGCCTTGAGTATGCGGGCCAGCTCGGCCGTGGAACATGTACCGTCCACATCCTTGCCGTCGAACAGACCACGGTTTCCTTCAACTATGGCCAGATCATGGTCGCGCATCCTGGCATGAAACAACGTCTGGATGGACTCCTGGGAAAATAGAAAAGGATCCAGATTAGAAACCGAAGCCTTGGCGGCCAAAGCCAGCCAATGGGCATCGATATAATCCGGACCCTTCTTGAATGGGCGAACGCGTATTCCTGCATCGGCAGCAGCACGGCAGACACCAAGGGAGACGATGGTTTTACCCGACCCTCCACTGAGTCCTGCAAGGACCAACCTTGGGCAGGGATTGGTGAATTCCATGCTAAATATCTCGCGCTACCAACCGTTCTGCCGGGCAGCTATGTGGCAGACAGGTCAAAAATTCTCTATTTCTCACCCTCGGAAGCATGCTGTTTGCCAGCACCTTTGAGACCGTACATGGTCGTGCTGCCACTGGACCAGTATTCAAGGATTTCATCGCTAACCAATTTGTTGATGATCTTCTTGGCTGCACGAGGTTTTTCATCGGGAAAAAGAGCCGCAAGATCCTTGAAATAGAACTTGCTCTTGTTCTTTGCTTTTGACTCCATGAAATCAACAACTTTCTGTGCATTCTCGTCCATGAGTCCCTCTCATTGTTTTCAAGACATGGGGCGGGAAAAACCCGCCCCATTGTTTTGGTCATGCTATTTGCAGATGTTGGCGAAATCTTCAGCACCGTGAGTCCACTTGAAGTTCGTGGTCTGACGCCAGGTGTAATAGGCGGGATCACGGAAATCATCGATGACATGTTCGGTAAAGGGGATATCGCAAACTTCAAAGAACTTTTCCCAGCCGATACGCTCAGCCCAATCACCGAGACGTTCGTATTTGTTGGCGTTCTTTGCATAGGCGTCAACAATCTTGCGAATGGTCTTGGTCATTGTAGGCCAGCGAGGGGGCTCGTTGGGGATAAAGGCGATAACGACCTTGGAGAATTTGGGTGCGGAGATACGGTTGGAGATCTTTCCACCAACCATGAGGGCAATACCATCACCTTCCTGGTCAGCCAGAGGCAGGGAAGGACACATGGTGTAACAGTTACCACAGAACATACAACGTTCGTTCTTGATGGCAACGGTCTTGACGGTCTTTTTCTCGCCATCGGCGTCGATTTCAGTCTTGGAAGGACGGATAGCGGCTACCGGACAGGAAGCAACGGCCAGAGGAATCTCACACACCTTGTCGATGTACTCGTGGTCGATCATGGGCGGCTTTCTGTGAATACCGAGAATAGCCAGATCGGAACAGTGAACAGCACCACACATGTTCAGACAGCAGGCCATGGAGATACGCAGGATGGCCGGGAGTCTCATGTTGGTGAACTCTTCGAAGAGTTCATCCATGGTGGCCTTCACGGTACCGGAAGCATCGGTGGCCGGGGTGTGACAGTGAATCCAGCCCTGGGTGTGAACGATATTGGTGATACATGCACCGGTTCCGCCGATGGGGAACTTGAAGTCACCACCGGGGCCTTTGCGGCTCAGCAGGTCGTCCTTCAAAGGGGCAACCTTATCCTTGCTGTCGACCATGAACTCGATGTTGTTCCGAGTGGTGAAGCGCAGGTAACCGTCGCAATGCTTGTCCGCAATCTCTACGATCTCGCGGATATGCTCGGTGCTCATCAGACGGCAACCGCCGCAGCGAACAGTGTAGACTTCGTCACCGCTGTCTGCCTTGTGCATGAGAACACCGGGCTCCAGGATCTCATGGTAGTCCCATTTCCCGAAATTCTTCTTGATGACAGGAGGCAGGAACTCATTGAAATCACGAGGACCAATATCAGTGATCCTGTTTTCCATTGGTTTATCGGGATTGTATCCGGATGAGATAAATGCCATTTTGGAACCCCCTTATCTTGCGTGATGTTTTCTGAACTCGTTGATGTCGCGTTCCCAGCCGCCTTCAACCTCTTCCTCTCTCCACAGGATGTAGGGATTGGAACGGGGTTCCTGGATATGCTGAGGCATGGCCTTGATGTTGGTCACTTCCAGAAGCTTCTGAAAGCCCTGACGCTTGATCAGCTCACCAAGACGTTCGCGGTTCTTGCCTTCTTCCATCCACCAGTCCCAGATATTTTCGATGACTTCCTGGATTTGATCGTAGTTGTCTTCGACCTTGATGAAGGGAACGAGCAGGGAACCCATCTGAGCACCATCGAGGATGGGAGACTTGGCACCACACAGCATGGAACAACCGCGATCGTTACCGATCTTCAGAGCGCGAGGCATGACGTTGATACAATGCATGCAACGGGTACACTCCTTGTTGTCGATAACCAGCTTGCCATCTTCGAGACTCATGCACTGAGAAGGACACAGGTCGATGACTTCCTTCTGGATGTCGAAAGCACCCCAGTCGCGACCGGCAAAGGCACCGGCGTTAGGCTGGATTTCGCCACCAACGTATGCGGCAACCGCTTCCTGATCGATGCGGATCTCGTCACGCCAGGTACCGAGGAAAGAAAGGTCGGAACGGGCGATAGCGGCAACACAACCGTTGGGACAACCGTCAAACTTGAACTTGAACTTGTACGGAAACGCGGGACGATGCAGTTCGTCCTGGTATTCATGCGTCAAATGGTTACACAGGGCCTGGGTGTCGTAACAGGCGAATTCACAACGAGACTGACCCAGACAGGTAGCCGGGGTTCTCAGGTTGGAACCGGAACCGCCGAGGTCCTGATCAAACTTGTGGGTCAGCTCGAAGAAAATTTCTTCCAACTGTTCGGTGGTGGTACCGATGAAGACGATGTCACCGGTGGCGCCGTGCATGTTGGTCAGACCACTTCCGCGGAAGTCCCAGAGATCACAAAGATCTTTCAGATACTGAGATGTGTAGTACTTACCGGAAGGCTGGTTGACACGCATGGTGTGGAAATGGGCAACACCAGGGAAGTTTTGAGGCTGGTCACAGTAACGGCCGATAACACCACCACCATAACCGAATACGCCAACGATACCACCATGCTTCCAATGGGTGGTGCCGTCTTCATAGGAGAGCTCGAGAACGCCCAGCAGGTCGTCACAAACATCGACAGGAATCTGATACTCGAGGTTTCTTTCGTTTTTGTGCCTTGATTCTGCTGCCCGTTTGATATCGGACACAAAACTTGGCCATGGACCTGATTCAAGCTGGTCCAGCAATGGAGTCTCACGTTTAGCCATCGCATTTCCTCCTTTAAGGTTTACACCGGATTCAAGAAAAACCGCATAACAAGTTTCACGTTTGTTAACCGGATTACATCCTCAACATCAAAAAAATCGAGCTATTAAACTTTGTGATTTTTCTTACAAAACGTTGTTTTTGTCAACCTGAAAATTCCGGCAGGACAACGATTTGTTGACGATTTGAGGCTCCCACGCTTCTCCGCAGACCTCTTTGTTCGCAAAGAGCACATGAAGCCGGAGAAACGAAAAAACGTTTTGTTTCTATCCCAATATCGACTGAGCGTCCAGGTCCATTTTGATTTTTTCTTGTGCGCGTCTGTTTCCTTGCAAAACGCGGCCACAATCAAATTGGTCGACAAGCAGATTAAGAATTGCAGCCAGATACTCGTCAAGCCACTGCGCCAAGACAAGCGAAAACATCCCGAACACTTTCGGTATCATGCAGCCTTCAATGGCGTCTCATGCATCGCCTGGACATCCACTCACGGGTTGTGGTGTCGGATGGTTCTAATCCTGTGCCTCCTGAAGAAGCTGGTCAGGAACTTCATAGCCCGATGCCAATGCCTTATCAAAGGCATCCCTGGCCTTTTCCTTGTCGCCCATTTCCAGATGGGCCAGGCCGATATTGTTCCAGGCAGGACCGAAATGGGGTTCCTGCTGGACAACCTTCATACATTCTTCCAGACAGGCGGTGGCGTCACCCTGCATCAGATAGGCGGCCCCCAAACTCGTCCGTGCCTGCAAAAAGCCGGGATCGAAGGACAGGGCTTTGCGAAAGGAGCCAATGGCCTTATCAATTTGCTGTTGCTGCAGATAGACAAATCCCATGTTTCCATGGGGTACAGCGAACCGGGGTCGGATATCTGCGGCCATCTTGTTGTAGCTTAAACAACTGTCCAGATCGCCACGATACATGGCGATTCCACCCAATTGGACGTATCCCTCGGCGAGTTCGGGTTCCTCCTGGATGGCCAGTCGAAGTTCCTTTTCCGCGGCCTCGAAATCACGTTCACCAAGATAGGTCATGGCCAGATTGTAATGTCCGGTACCGGTGTCCGAGGTACTTTTCATCTCTTCCTTAAACTTCTGAACGACTTGATTCTTATTGTTGTCACTCATATTCGCTCCTTACGATTCGCCGAACAGTGCCATTTATAAAATTTTCTCACGTCAACTCGCCATCAAAATTCCGCCCCTGTTTGGCGAGCAAGGTACTGTACCAGAGCGAGAAATCATACATGGCCTTGATCTTTTCATCATGCGTGGTGGCTCCTAGAGCCATGGCCTCGACACCTTCCCGGTAGGCAATGCCCACATCCATGGTTCGCTTGGCCTTCATGAACTCGGATACGAGCTGCTGAGCCGTCATACGGGCAGGTCCCATACGGATGTCGATGGGATCGTTGGGCTCGGCAAACGGATCCCATGCCTCGTAACCGATCCGATCGATGAACTTGCGGCGTCTTCCTCCCATGCGCTCGTACATGAACCGCTTCTGTTCTTCCTGTTCGGGTGTAAGTGTCTTTGTCATTTTCTGGTATCCGTCTCCAACGATATGATCCCATTGCGGGATCGAAAAAAATCAGCTCCGAACCGACCACTGGGCCTTTTTGGCCTTTTGGCCCTCTCGCTCAATGCCCAGATAATCATCATCATACACCGTCAGAACGGCTGACGATACCGGAACGAATACGGTTGCAAGCTTGGTGTGTTTGGAATTCAGGCTCTTGACCAGGGCATTGCTCAAAAGGACCAGGGCATCCTGGAGGCGCTCGACCTTGACAGTCGGGTACTGCTCCCCCGGAGCGAAGCCGGTGAGGGTGCAGACATGGGCCTTGCCGTTGATTTCCTGGGGAACCCCGTAAAGTCGACAGGTAATGGGCCTATGCTCATACATCTCACATTGGTCGTTCTCCCCTAGAAAAGGACATCGGATTTTTTCCTGTCCGACCATCTTGAGAACTTCTTCCCGAGACTCCCCTTTTTCCTGCATTCTGAAAGCCTTCTTCTTGGCCATGACCATCATTCTGTCGGCTTTATCCGCACGCAGGTATACCCGGTTCTTGACCTCTGGAGGAAGCTGCTTGAAATGGTGATTCAGATACATGGCCTCGACAAGAGTCAGGTCAAACAGCGCATAACAGCAATCACAGCATCCCCGTTTACAGGTCACCTTGTCGGGACAGGCCTGCTGAATCCGGGCAAAGGCCTGATCCGCCCCGGCAACAAGTTTTTCGTATTCTTCAAAGTATGTGGAAAAATCAAGAGACATAACATCATCCTCAAATCTGCGAACCCGCATGTGTAATCCTTCGGCCGAAGGTTCATGCGCGATCACCCATGTTTCGTCATGAAATGGCATGCAAAAAGTCTGGCCATCCTTGGGTCAGAACCAACATGCCAATGGCACTATGCCTTAAATGTTTCGGGGGGAGAGTGCAAGGAGGGGAAAAATGAAAAAAAAGGCCCCCGGGGAAGAGGGCCTGTGCGTCAACTAAGCTTCTTCAACAGTAATGGCGTCGGTCTCGCAAACTTCGATGCAGGATTCGCATCCAAGACACTCTTCCTCGTTGACAGGAACGGATTTTTCGTTCTTAAGCTCATATACTTCAACGGGGCAGACATCAACACATTCGCCGCAACCAACGCACTTCTCAGGATCGACAGTTACGTTATAAGACATACAAACCTCCAAAAAAAGTTGATTGGGTAAGATCACTTACCGAAGTGGTGTATGACCTCCCTTCAAGAGATACAGGGGAGTCATAGACGTGAAGATTCCGGGATGCAAGTTTTTTTAGCACCCTTTTTGGACAGGGAAGTCCCGGGAATGTAACCGGCATCCGCACATTTTTTTAGGCCAGCTGGTTCTATCAAAAAAAGGGCACACACCCATCATGACGCAGGATGTGCACCCTTGATTGCAATCTATTCGTTGATTTCGACCTTGACCCCTACGGCGATCTTGGTCAGCAGGGTCAGGATGAAAAATCCTGCCGCATAGATCCCGAGAGAGACACCGAGTTCAAGCTTGGTCGGAACATACTCGGTTATTTCCATGAGTGCGTTAGGTACGAAACCACCGCCGATCATGCCGAGGCCCTTGTCGATCCAGGCCCCGATAAAAACAAGCAGACAACCGGCAATGAGCGTATTGTCGTTTTCGCGGTTGCTGGGCACGATCAGGATGAGTACGCCAACAAACCCCATGAGCATGGACGTCCACATCCAGGGAACCAGGACCCCATCTCCGAAGAACAGATAGTGCCAATGATGGAGGTGGCTGGGAATATTGCTATAATTGACAGTAAAGACCTCGCACAGAACCAGGAAGAGGTTGACAGACATGGCATAGGCGATGGTCTTGCCAAGCGCCTTGAAAGATTCCTTGCCCGGATCGAACTTGGTGGTGGCCCTGACAATGTACAGCAAAATGATCAAAAAGGCAGGTCCGGCGGCAAAGGCCGAAGCCAGAAAGCGGGAAGCCAGGACTGCGTCCATCCAGTAGCCACGGCCAGGAAGACCACAGTACAAAAAGGCGGTCACCGTGTGGATACTTACGGCCCAGGGAATGGACAGGTAAATGAAAAACTTGATCCATTTGGGCGGCGCCACTTCCTTGCGATGGGCCTGCAGGGTAATCCAGCCCACGAAGATATTGATGAACAGATAGCCGTTGAGGACGATCATGTCCCAAAACAGCATGGAGTTGGGCGTGGGGTGCAGAATGATATTCATCAGCCTCTGGGGAGAACCGAGGTCTGCAATGATGAACATGAGACAGAGACAGACCATGGCCACGGCATTGAACTCACCGAAGATGAGCACACGCCCGTAGGTCTTGTAATCGTGCAAATACTTGGGGATGACCATCATCACGGCCGAGGCGGCCACACCGACCAAAAAGGTGAACTGGGCGATATAAAATCCCCAGGAGACGTCACGGCTCATCCCCGTTATGGTCAATCCATTGACAAGCTGCATGGTATAACACACAGCACCGACGGTTATAAGTGCCAGCAGGATAGCCAACCAGCCCCAATAAACCTTGTTACCTTTGAGAACTTTCTCGAGCATAGCTACCCACCTCTTAGATTAAGTAGTAGACGCCTGGTTCCGTGCCAAGCTCGGGTTTTCTACGAATGGAATACCGCGAAGCAAGAACCTTGCGCACCTCGGAATCAGGATCTTCCAGGTCACCAAAAAGAAGGGCTCCTTCCGAGACCTCCACGCAATAGGGGAGCTTGCCTTCAGCCAATCTCTCGGTACAGAATTCACATTTTTCGACAACTCCCTTGGTCCTGGTGGGGAATTCCGGCGTGGTTTCCTTGATATGCGGTCTCGGGTCCATGAAGTTGAAGCTCCGTGAGCCGTAAGGACAGGCGGCCATGCAGTACCGACAGCCGATGCACCGGTGAAAGTCCATCATGACGATGCCGTCTTCCCGCTGGAATGTGGCCTTGGTGGGACAGACCCGGACACACGGGGGATTGCTGCAATGGTTGCAAAGGGCCAACGTGGTTCGCTTGGCCACCCCGGGAACATGTTCGTGGGCCTGTTCCGGAAAAACGTTATGCATGCCCGCGGACCAGATCCATTTGATGTCCTGCTTGGTATCGATGGTCGGGACATTGTGATTCGTGTGACAGGCCTCGATACATTTTTTTTCTATGGCCGGGGTCAGCTTCTGCATGTCGATGAGCATGGCCCAGCGACCGGCGTGGAGCCCTTCACCATGCTGAGGGGCGCCATGCTTGGATGCCACGAACAGCCCTTCGGCACTTTGGGAGCCATGGGGACTGGCAAAGAGTCTGGACGCAGGTCTGACACTCCATCCAAGGGCGGCCAACCCTGCGATCTTGAGGAATTTTCTTCTTGTATTCTTCATTACTTGGCCTCCTTGGGGGCTACGTGACAATCCCAACAATACGGATTCACATCCAAGGTGTCGTGGCATTTGTCGCAGAACTTTTCCTTGCTGTCATGGCACTTCATGCAGGTCTTGACCAAACTCTTCTGATAATGCTCGCCGTTCAGGGTACTCGTGTACTCATGCATGCCTTCACGGACGACCTCGTCTCTCCAATCGTTAAGCAACTGCATATGCTCGGCACGCATCCAATCCTTGGATTCGACACAAAACTCGCTGTTCTTGGGAAGCTCGGGCTGGGGCTGTTTGTAGGCCGCCGATCCGGTGTTGTACCAGAAGGGAAACGAGAAAAGGACCACAAACACGGCCAGGCCGGCGATCACCGCACCTTTATCGTACATTATTCATCCTCCTTACCTGGCAGGGGTTCGCCTCGCAGATCGGTCTCTCTTTCCTGCTCATTGGGGAAGACCAATGCGTTACCCACAAGTTCGTGAATACCGGTCACCTCGACCCCGGGGACCCAGTAGTCCATGAGATCGGGGAAGACCGCCCTGTCAATGGCGCAGATACAACCAAGCGTGTTCACACCGTACTTGTCGTGGACATGTTTGACCGCATTGGCGCGGGGCAGACCGCCCATCATCCGCAATTCGTCATCCTCACCCGCATTGAGACCGGAACCGCCACCACAGCAGAAGGTCTGCTCGCGGATGGTGTTTTCGGGCATCTCGTAGAAATAGTTGCAGGTATTTTCAATGACATACCTGGGCTCATCCAGAAGGCCCATGCCGCGGGCGGGGTTGCAGGAATCGTGATAGGTCAGCTTGATATTGTCATTCCTGGACTTGTCCAGGTTGAGCTTGCCATGCTTGATCAGATCGGCCGTAAACTCGCAGATATGGACCATCTTGGTCGAAGCCGCGTTCTCAAAGACCGTTCCGGTGATCGGGTTGACAGGGGTTTCCATGTGGGATTTCTGATACTCGGGTCCGTTCATGGTATCCATGTACTGGGTGATCACCCGCCACATGTGGCCGCACTCGCCGCCCAGAATCCATTTGGCACCGAGGCGCTCGGCCTCCATGTACATCTTGGAATTGAGGCGCTTCATGGTTTCATGCGAGGTGAAGAAACCGAAGTTGCCGCCTTCAGAGGCATAGGTGGACCAGGTCACCTTGAGACCGTATTCCCTTTTGAGGTATTCAAAAAGCATCAGATACCCCATGCAGGTGTAGGTGCCCGGATCGGCGAACACGTCACCCGAGGGGGTGATGAACAGGATGTCCGCGCCCTTTTCATTGTAGGAGGGTTCGGGAAGGATGCCGGTGATCTCCTCGATATCCTCGCAGAAAAAATCGAGCATGTCCTTGAAGGCGTGGGGCTGGATGCCGAGATGGTTTCCGGTCCGGTAGCAGTTGGCCACCGGGGTGGCGATCCAGTCGATGTTCAGACCGACCAGATTGAGGAGTTCGCGGCCCATGATGGTGACCTCGGCCGTATCGATCCCGTAGGGGCAGAACACCGAGCACCTTCGGCATTCGCTGCATTGAAAGAAATAATACCACCATTCCTTGAGCACCGAGAGGGTCAGCTTGCGACCACCGGCGAAACGGCCCAGAATCTTCCCGGCCTTGGTGAACTCGCCACGGTACACGGAACGCAGCAGCTCAGCCCTGAGAACGGGCATATTCCGGGGATCACCCGAACCGATGAAAAAATGGCATTTGTCGGCACAGGCTCCACAGCGCACACAGACATCCATGAAAACCTTGAAGGTCCGGAAGCGATCGAGGCGCTCGCGCATTCCATTGAGAATGATCTCCTGCCAGTTTTCCGGAAGCTTCCAGTCATCGTCCAGGGGATTCCAGGACCTGGCGTTGGGCAGGCCCACGTACTCGACGCTCTTGGGGTTCGAGGCATAACAATACCTTCCGTCCTTGATCTCCAGAGGAAGGTCCATCCAATCCCCTTTTGGGGGCATGTAATCAATCTTTTCGGCTAGTTCGTTTGCTTTTGGAAGATTAGACATTCTCCACTCCTTCCTGCTTATCAACCGGCAGACCGGACTCAATCATCTTCTCTCTGAACTCATCCTCGTACTCGGCGTACGTGTGGACAGGAACGGGATAGTTCCAGGGATTGATGTGCCTGACAGCTCTGTTGTTGGAGGCCATATTTCTTGTTGGGCTCATGAAAACACCGCCCATATGCATCAGCTTGCTCAAGGGGAAATACACGAGCAGGGTACATACCAGGAAGAGGTGAACATAAAAGATGACGCCGATCCCCTCGGGAATGACCGGATGCAGCTGGACCATATTCATGGTCAATTCCTTGATGGCGACCACGTCGGTCTTGATGAAGTACCGCATGGCAACGCCAGTGATACCGATGGCCATGATCAGGAAAAGGGGAAAAAAGTCGGCAACCAGCGAGATGAAACGCATGTGGGGTACGACCAACCGGCGGATGAGCAGATAGGCAACGGCCAGAAGGAAAATGCCATCCGTCAGATAGATCACCGGGGCCCCAAGCTGGAGCACACCATCAACCGCATCGAACACGGAGATGAACCCCGGCACGGGTTCGGTAAAAAACCGCATGTGCCTGATGACGATGATCAAAAATGAATAATGAAAGGCGAGGGCCCCGAGCCAGAGCCATTTGCTCGAGCTAAACGTCAACCGGGGACCGGATCTGAGGTCGATCTTCGTGTTTCTGAACAGGGAACGGAAACACAAAACCTCGAGAAGCATCCTCACGACAACTCCGGACGTCGTAGAGGGATTTTCGATTTTAGAATGTTTGATCCATGGCAACGATTTCTGCTGACCACAGGTGGTCGGAATCCTGAAGGGCACCGGAGATTTCGCCCAGTCCATGACTCGCATACAGAAACCGATGACAAACAACAAAAAGGCCGCGTACGGAATGACGGTCCCAAAAAGGGAATGCCACCCCATTGCTCCCGCTCCGAGTACGGAGACCACGACGAGAGCAAATACCAGAAACAGGGAATAAAGTGCTTTCATCTACCTCTACCTCGTTTAGATTTGCACCACAAAAAAATAAACAGACCTCAGTCTGTGACCTCCTCTATAAGGTGGGACTTCTTCAGGAGCTGGTTGGTTCGGTTGTATAGATGGTTGGCCTTGTGCTTCCAGATTTTTTCCCGGCAGGCCATGTACAGATCAAAAGCAATGCGTGTCATATTTTCAATGCGGGACTCAATGGCTTCCCACTCGCGGATGCCCTCGGGATTCGCGAGCTCCACTCCAGCCTCGTCCTTGAGAATCTTCTTGATGCTGAAAACGAACTCCGTGGCAACTGAGGGCGCGAATCCCTGGACGGCCCGAATTCTGACGACGCCATCAACGAGTTTTTCAAGCCCCTCTCCATCGTTCTCCTGAAGCAGATAATCCAACAAGCCCTCCAGGCAAGAACGGAACGTGGTCCCCACGGGATTAGCGAATTCGTTTCTTGTCTCTCTAAAAAACTTGGCCCCCTGGGACTTGTACGTCTCCAAAAAGACATCCAGCCATGCGGCGGAGATCTTCTTCTTCCGCCCGTACAATCTATCTCGCAAACTCATGATTTCTCGGTTCTTTAAAGGTTTCAGCTTGTTGTCACGTAAAATTGGGACCTTGAAGTGCAACCCCAAACGCATAGATGCAGGGTTCTTAAGTCACTGGCAATTTGCCGTCAAGATAAATTGAGAAAAAAAACACAAGCTAATCAGTACAATTATATCGTTATTCCGGATAGTTAGTTTGAATTTTTCCTGGTAAAATGCAGTTCTGAAGATCCTGGTGAAACGAGTTGGACATTTTCTATATCCTCAACGCTGATCAGTATCCTGAATGGATCCCATGCAAAAAGTGATCATGGCATTTTCTCGAAAACCTGTGAACAAACCCGTCTCACTCGCCGATATCAGCCCATATTCTGCTTAGGATCGAAATTGTCATACGGCTCTGCCTCTTATATACTGCAGAAGCAATCCACCCGGGATTTTTTCCTATGCTTTTGCATACTCCTATGCTAAACGGTTCAGCTCTTGAATCGATAGCTGTGCACATGGAATCCCATAACAAGCAATGTATCGTATCATGTCTGAAATACCTTCACATATCTCACCCCGTCCATTCGTTTTCATCCTCCTTTTTCTCCTCGTCTGCCTTCCCCAGGACAGTCGAGGCGCGACCACTTCTCAAGAGGATGTTGCCTGGAATCTCTACGCTGACACGGTCCAAACCCTCAATCAGGGGGAGCTCACCGAGGCCCGCGGCAATGTTCTTCTCTTCCAGGGGGACAACACCCTCCAAGCTGATTACGCCAAATACTACAAGTCAACTCAATGGTTGTATCTTGAAGGAAATATCAAGGTCAAATGGGATGGCGACTATCTGGAGGCCGAGAAGGCTGAATTCGATCTGGGTAACAGCGTCGGCTGGATGACCAACGGGCAGGTGTTCATTGAGGACAATCATGTGTACATCAAAGGGGAAAAAATCCACAAGACCGGAGAGAACACCTATACATTCAGCCAGGCAACCGTCACCTCCTGTGATGGAGAACGTCCGGCATGGTCTCTGAAAACCAGCTCCGGTGATGTAACAATTAATGGATACGCACATCTCTGGAATCCCCGACTCCAGATCAAAGGCCAACCCGTTCTCTATTCTCCATACCTGACCGTACCGGTGAAGACCGAACGCCAGAGCGGATTTCTTCTTCCGGATCTGGAAGTCAGCAAGCAGCTTGGCGCCCACATCAATCTTCCGTATTTCCAGGTTATTGACGAAGAAACCGATCTGACCCTGTATGAAAATTACATGAGCAAACGTGGCCTCATGCAGGGCGTTGAATTCCGTCACACCCCGGATCTGGACACAAAAACCCTGCTCCGTTTCGACTGGTTGAACGACCGTCAGAACTATGAGGATGGCGAATATATCTCGAGTGACTGGCAACGCCCACACAGTGACAGATACTGGCTGCGTGGAAAATTCGACGGTTATTTCCTGTCTCCCCTGTGGCCGGCCAAACTCGATCTGGATATTGTCTCCGACTACCAGTATCTCCGTGAATTCAGTGACGGCCACAGTGGTTTCGATCAAAGCAGGACCGAATTCATGAATGAATTCGGTCGGGACATCGAGGACGATGACGACAGTTTGCGGGAAAACATCCTGTCGGTACGGCACAATTGGGCCAACACCGGCCTTGAACTCCGCCTGGAGTACACCCAGAATCTCGCCTATTTCAACGACAGTTCCGACAGGGACTCGGCCCTGAACCCTACGCTGCAGCGGCTTCCTGAAATCAATTTCAACGTGTACAAGAATAAACTCGCCTCGACCATGTTCGAATGGGAGGCCACCTCGCAGTATACCTATTTCTGGAGGGAATACGGAACCAAGGGATCCCGCCTGGATGTCCACCCGAAAATCAGCCTCCCCCTGCGATCGGGATACGGAGCGGTCATCCCCAAAGTGGGATGGCGTGAGACCCTGTATGCGGTGGACCGATTCGAGAACACGGGCAACACCATAGACACCAGTGATAAATATCCCTTCCGCGGCATCCCGGACGCATCGGTGGAACTGACCACCAATGTTTTCAGGGTATATGATCTCCAAGCCCCTCCCGTCTCCTCCAAGGACAATCTCGGCACATCCGCCTGGACCAAGCTCAAGCATTCCGTAGCGCCGGATATCGAATATTCCTGGGTTCCCAACACATTGGACGACCAGAAGAAAAATCCCCAATTCGACAGGGACGACACCATCTATCCCGAGAGCAACCTGACCTATTCGCTGACCAATCTTTTAACCCGCAAGCGGCTCACCGTGATCAACGATCCTGAAACCCAGGGCAATTCAACCACGACCCGAGAGGATTACCTCGACTTCCTGCGCCTCAAGGTGGAACAGAGTTACGACTTCCGGGAGGCCGCGCGAACCGAGCTCACGGATCGTTATCCCAACCGTCCCTTTTCCGATATCGAGGCGAAACTGACCATCAATCCACGGAAATACCTGAGCCTCACCTCCACCTCCTGGTACTCCCCCTATATCAACCGGATAACCGAACACGAACATACGGCCCGAGTCTTTCTCGACGACTTGGCCAGCGCATATTGCGGTTTGGATTTCGTGGACAGGGAGCAGGAGTATACGAAAAAAACCAATTACCTCGGTGCGGGAGACAGATCACGCATCCTGACTCTGGGTGGAGATCTGCATCTGTCCAAAAACTGGTTTCTGGCCCTCAATTACAAGAGCGATCTCGAAGACGGCAAAGATCTCGAAAGAGAGATGATCCTTACCTACAAGCATCAATGCTTCACCTTTGAGTGCTTTTTCACCAAGACAGACACCGACGAAAAGGTCGCCGTCATGATCACTCTATACAACCTCGGTAGCATGGGAGGATGAACATGAATGCATCCATCCGCATTCTCCCTCCTGAACTACAGAGTCAGATCGCGGCAGGCGAGGTTCTTGAACGTCCGGCCAGCGCGGTCAAGGAGTTGGTGGAAAACAGTCTTGACGCCGGCGCCACGAGCATCGATGTGGAGATTCATCGGGGCGGTCAGGAAAAAATTCTGGTCCAGGACAATGGGGTGGGTATCTCCGAAGAGGAGCTGCCGCTGGCCCTGACACGCCACGCCACAAGCAAAATCGGCTCCATGGATGATCTCCTGAATATCTCCAGTTTCGGGTTCAGGGGAGAGGCCCTGGCATCCATCGCCTCGGTTTCACGAACCACGATCACCACCATTGTTCCGGGAGCCGAACAAGGTGCTCAGGCAGAGGTAGTCCACGGAAGGATTTCCGAAATCCGCCCGGCAGCCATTGCCCGGGGAACCCGCATCGAGGTCAGGGAACTTTTTGCCAATGTTCCGGTCCGGCTCAAATTTCTCAAGACCACGGCCACGGAAGCCAAGCGGTGCCAGGAGGCCCTGGCCCATATCGCCCTGGCACATCTCGATGTTTCCTTCTCCCTGACCCATAACGGTCGGGAAATCTTCCGGTTCATGGCGGGTGACACCCTTGAGGACCGTTTACAGCGTATCTGGCCTCCCAGTTTGATGCAGGGACTTTCCCGAATACACTACGAACGGGACACCATGCGCGTAACCGGGCTCATGGGCGCACCCGGGCAAGCCCAGGGGCGTGGAGACAGGATCATCATCTATGTGAACGAACGTCCCGTAAAGGACAAGCTGCTCCTAAGCGCCCTCAGACGGGGGTATCAGGGGACCCTGCTCTCCAAGGAATATCCCCAGGCCCTTCTTTTCGTGACCCTGCCGACCCGGGAGGTGGACATCAATGTCCACCCGGCCAAGACTGAAGTCAGATTCATGGATGAGCGGGCCGTCTTCACCCTGGTCCAGGGGGCGGTGCGCAAGGGGCTGGAAACCGTCCAGGTACGACCAGACCATCTGTCCACTCCTAGGGAGTCCTTTGTCAGGGAAAGACCGGTGGACATCCCCGCAACAACCATCGAATCAGCAGCTCCTTTTTCCCCGTCGGGGAGAACCGCGGATCATACCACGCCTCCAGAGGATACACGGCGATCCGGGAAATTTTCAGCCCTGCATGAAGCAGAACGCCTTTTCAGCGCACAGGAAACCTCGCCGGATACGTCGAAACATTTTTCTTCGGAAAACCGATCAACGGCAACAGGGACAGAGACCGCCCCGGACAGCCCGACATGCTCCACCAGAGGATCGGATGATACCACATCCCCGCCCAATGCGGCTTCAGCGCCCCACGGATTGACCTATCTCGGCCAGTTCGACCGGACCTATCTCATTCTGAGCCAGGGCGACACCCTTATGCTCATGGATCAGCATGCGGCCCATGAACGGGTCCTGTACCACATCTTTTCCACTGCCGGGAACAGGGGAGAGCACCAGCGTCTGGCCATCCCCCTGGAAATGACCCTCCACCCTTCGGAAATCGAGGTACTTGAAAGAATCTGGGGCAGCCTGGCGCAAATCGGCTTCACCCTTGATCGTCCCGAACCAGCGACCCTGCTTATCCGGGCCATCCCCACCAGTCTCGTCACAGACGAGGCCATGAACTATCTGCGAACGGTTCTCGGAGAGCAGACCCGGGATATGAACAGCCTCTGGACAACCCTGAGCTGTAAAAGTGCCATCAAGGCGGGTCATGTCCTGGCCTATGACGAGGCCATGAACCTGGTACAGGCATGGTCCGAATGTCCTGACAACCGCTATTGTCCCCACGGCCGACCGGTCATTCTTACCTGGACGGTCAGAGAGTTGGAAAAACTTTTCAAGCGAAAGCCGTGAGTTGTACAAAAAACACCCTTTCTGATTGATGCCCGTACAGATGTAACTCGAATCGTGGAATTTTCAAGACGAGGTATGCATTGTCACGATACCGAGCAACGCTTCTTACAAGGAGAACCATTCATGAACATTCTACTCGTTGGATCAGGAGGCAGGGAACACGCTCTGGCCTGGAAGATCAGACAGAGCCCCTTGCTGACCACGCTCTATATAGCACCAGGCAACGGAGGTACCGCCCTGGAGGGCGAAAACGTGGATATTGCCCCGGATGACATCCCGGCACTGGTGGAGTTCGCTGTTGCAAAATCCATTGATCTGGTTGTTGCCGGTCTCGAGCTGCCCCTGGTTCTCGGGCTCAAAAACGGTCTCAAGGAAAAAAATATCCCCTGCTTCGGCCCCGGGGCCTACGCCGCCCAGCTTGAAGGCTCCAAGGGCTTTGCCAAGTCGGTGATGCAGGAGGCCGAGGTACCCACGGCCGATTTCGCCGTATTCGACGACTTCATCCTGGCTAAGGAATATCTGAAAAAACAGACCCTGCCCGTGGTTATCAAGGCGGACGGTCTCGCTGCCGGCAAGGGTGTGGTCATTGTCGACAATCTGCAGGAGGGGATAACCACCCTTGAAGAAATGATGGAAAAGAAGGTGTTCGGAAGCGCAGGCACCCGAGTGGTCATCGAAGAAGCCCTGCAGGGAGAAGAAGCCTCCTTCCTGGCCTTTTGCGACGGCCACACCGTCGTGGCATTGCCCTCTTCCCAGGACCACAAACGCATCGGCGATGGCGACACCGGACCGAACACCGGGGGCATGGGCGCATACAGTCCGGCTCCCATCCTGCCCCGCAAGGATTATCAGGCCACAAGCGATCTGGTCATCAAACCGATCATTCAGCATCTCGACGCCATGGACCACCCCTTTCAGGGAGTCCTCTATGCCGGGCTCATGTATACGGACAAGGGTCCCTATGTCCTGGAGTACAATGTCCGTTTCGGAGACCCTGAATGCCAGCCTCTGTTGGCCCGACTGGACACGGATATCGTCGAGATCATGCTCGCCTGTGTCAACGGCAGCCTGGATAAGGTGGATATCGTCATCAAACCCGAGCATAGCCTGTGCGTGGTCCTGGCAGCCAAAGGATATCCGGGCAGCTATTCCAAAGGCATGGAAATCACCGGAATCAAGGACGCCGAGTCCCTTCCCGGGGTCAAGGTCTTTCAGGCGGGAACCCGCCTTGAAAACGGCAGGACACTGTGCAACGGAGGACGGGTTCTCGGCGTAACCGCTCTGGGCAAGGACCTGGCAGAGGCCAAGATGAAGGCCTACGAGGCGGTGGACAAAATCGCCTTTGACGGCAAATACTTTCGCAATGATATCGGCGACAAAGGGTTGTCCCGGGGATAATCTCCGGCACGATGCACACCGGATAAACCGACATCCAAGGAGGAGCCATGCCCAAGGTGGCCATTTTCATGGGAAGCATTTCGGATGAGGAAAAGGTCCGACCCTGTGCAGACATTCTGGACAAACTCGGAATCGACTACCTGCTGACAGTGACCTCGGCCCACAGAACACCGGAACGGACCACCCGGCTGATCAAGGAGATGGAGGAGCAGGGATGCCTGGTTTTCATCTGCGCCGCAGGCCTGGCCGCCCATCTGGCCGGAGCTGTAGCTGCCAAGACGACCAGGCCGGTCCTGGGAATTCCCATTACCGGTTCCTCCCTTGGCGGCTTGGACGCACTGCTGGCAACGGTCCAAATGCCCCCGGGCTTTCCTGTAGGCACTCTGGCCCTGGACAAGGTCGGGGCCAAAAATGCCGCCTGGCTGGCGGCCCAGATCATCGCCCTGAGCGATCCGGGCCTGGAGCAAAAAATCCAGGCCGAACGCGCCGCCATGCGCGAAGACGTTGAAAAAGCTGCCCACGGCCTTGAATAACCACGAAAAAGCCCCCCTGGAGAATGAACGTACCAGGGGGGCTTTTTCGTATCTATCCTTTAAGAAAAAATCCTTAGAGGAGTTTTTCTTTTTTCTATTTCCCATACCCTTCCAAAAGCTCCAGGAACTCGTTGTCCGGGGTCATGATCAACCGGGTATTCTTGGACAACCCCTTTCTATAGGCCTCCAGGCTTCTGATAAACGCATAGAATTCCGGATCCTGTCCCAGGGAAGCGGCATAGATCTCTGTGGCCCGGGCATCGCCTTCACCCTTGAGCACCTCTGACTTTTTCTCGGCCTCGGCGAGCATAATAGCTCGTTCCCTGTCCGCACTGGTGCTGATCATCACCCCTTGTTCGCGCCCCTCAGACCGGTATTGCTTGGCCTGTCTCTCACGCTCGGCCCGCATACGGCCATAGATGGCCATCTGGTTCTCCGGGGGAAGATCGGTCCGTTTGATGCGCACATCAAGAACCAGAATCCCGTAATCCTTGAGCAGGGAGTTTGCCTTTTCCGTAACCTGAGTCATGATTTCGGCCCGGTCGCTGGACACGATCTCCGTCAGGGTGAACCGGCCCAGAGAGACCCGGAGTTCCGCATAGACGATGTCATCGAGACGGGAACGACCGCCTTCAATATTGTTCACGGTCCGGTAAAAAAGCAGGGGGTCGCTGATCCGCCATCTGGAATAATTATCCACGACCAGGTTCTTCTTGTCCTTGGTCAGGATTTCCGCAGGCTGGGCATCGTACTCAAGTATACGCTGGTCGAACATGATCACGTTCTGGACAAACGGCAGCTTGAAATGCAGTCCGGGGCCCTGGCTGTCGCCAACAGGTTTTCCAAGCTGGAGAACAATGGCCCGCTGGGTCTGGTCGACGATGTACACGGACTGGAACAGACCGAGGACCAGAGCCACGGCAACAATGATCATAATCGTGGGTAGTTTTTTCTCTGCCATGGTCTAGTTACCTCCCGTATTGCCGCTTACAACATTTTTGGATCCCACCATTCTGCCCGCCTGGGCCTGCTCGCCGATCCGGTCCAAAGGAAGATACGGGATCGCCTTGCCCATGGCATCGCTGGAAAGAATCACCTTGTGGACATTGGGCTGGGAGAGAATATTCTCCATGGTTTCCAGATACATGCGCTTCCTGGTGACATCCTTTGCTTTTTTGTATTCACGCAACACAGCCAGAAACTTGGAGCTGTCACCCTCGGCCTTTTTGATCACCGTTTGCTTGTACGCCTCGGCCTTGTTCAGGATAGAGGCGACCTCACCGCGAGTCTTGGGGATCAGGTCGTTGCGATAGGCCTCGGCCTCATTGATGAACCGGCTCTTGTCCTCCTTGGCACTGGCCACATCCTTGAAGGCATCGCTGACCTCTTTGGGTGGATGGACATCCTGGAGCTGGACAGCCACAATCTTGATACCGCTGGTGTAGTGGTCCAGAATCGTCTGAAGAAGTTCCTTGGTCTGGTTCTGGATGGCGAACTTCTCGGTGGTCAGGGCACTATCAATGGTGTTGTGCCCGATGACCTTGCGCATGGCCGCCTCGGCAGCATCCTTGACCGTTTTATTGGGCTGACTGATGTTGAACAGATAGTTCTGGGCGTTCTTGATCTGATACTGAACAATGAACTGGACATTGACGATGTTCTCGTCCCCGGTGAGCATGAGGGCCTCTTCAGGGAAGACACGGCTCTGACCCGCAATGTTGTTCCGCTGCCCCGCGGAACGAAAGCCTATTTCCAGCCGACGGACCTGGGTGACCTTGGGGGTCTGCACAGATTCAATGGGCACGGGCAGATGATAATGAGGGCCCGACACGGTTGTCCTGTTATAGGCCCCAAAACGCTGGACCACCCCGAGTTCGTCCGGAGCGACAATGTAGATGCCGCTTGCCAGCCAGAGAACAACAATGATCAAACCTACCAGTTTCATCCCGGGCAATTTCATCTGGCGGAACTGCTTGATCTTTTCATCCAGATTTCCCAGATCCGGCTTCCTCCCGGGCTGGTGCCTCTGCTTTTGCTCCTGCAATTTTTCCCAATCCCAACTCATAGATATCTCCGCATAAAAGGTGTGTGCTTAAGTGATGGCTCTGTAATGCACGAACCATCATTCAAACACGGGAAACGATCTTCGGATTCCTTGTCCTCGACTCTGTACCAGCTCATTGTTTCAAGTCAGGAAAGGATCACATAGGCATCAAAAGATCAGCTGACAACCCCTCCAGCTCTCTCTCGATTTTTTTGACTTTTATCAGGGGGGCGTCTATTTGTCCTAAAATTTTAAAGGGCCTTCCCCGGAAACACTCGCGTGGTCAGCCCTCTCACCAACAGGGCATGGATTATGCTAGTTGTCCATTATGTATGACTTCACCAAACATTGATCAAGAACCCGCCAACAATGACAGCCTTGCAAACAATTCAAAGCAGGATATCCTAATGAAACCGATCAATCAATCAATTTTCAAAGCTTACGACATCCGAGGCATAGTGGACAAGGATTTTGACGGGGAATGGGTGGAAACCCTGGGACGCGCCTGCGGGACATTTTTCGTCAGCAGGGGCCACAAGCGGGCTGTTGTCGCCCATGACTGCCGCCACTCCTCATCCGGCTACCAGGCCCGTATGGTTCAGGGACTGTTGGATACGGGGATCCATGTGACCTATGTCAACATGGTGGCGACCCCTCTTTTCTACTACGCGGTCAAAAAACTGGGGTTCCATGCAGGGGTCATGATCACAGCCAGTCACAACCCCAAGGAGTTCAACGGATTCAAGGTGTGGGAAGGCGAAAGCACTGTACATACCGATGATATCCAGGCCATCCATTCCATCATGGCAGGGGGTGATTTTGCCCGGGGGGACGGAATGGCCACAGAAATGGATATCGAACCGGCCTATCTGGAAGAACTTGGTGCGCAGACGACTCTGGACAGACCTTTCAAGGTGGTGGTCGATGGGGGAAACGGGAGTGCCGGACTGGTCTGCGTAAAGCTTCTGGAACGGATCGGTGCCACGGTCATCCCCCTGTACTGCGAACCGGACGGCAACTTTCCCAACCACCATCCCGATCCTACCGTGACTGACAATGTCCGGGATCTGCAGGCCGCGGTTCTCGAAAACAAGGCCGACCTCGGCGTGGGACTGGATGGCGATGGTGACCGTATCGGGGTCATCGATGAAAGGGGAAACATTGTTTACGGGGACAAGCTTCTGGCCATCTATGCCCGGGAGGTTCTGAAAAATCACCCGGGAGCGACCGTCATAGGAGAGGTCAAGTGTTCCCATCTCCTCTATGAGGATATTGCCCGGCACGGGGGTAATCCCGTCATGTGGAAGACGGGCCATTCCCTGATCAAGGCCAAGATGAAGGAGACAGGTGCCCTTCTGGCCGGGGAGATGAGCGGACATATGTTTTTTGCCGACCGATTCTACGGATTCGACGATGCCCTGTACGCGGCCCAGCGGCTGGTGGAGATTCTGGCCCAAAAAAACCAGCTCCCCTTGAGCGAATGGCTCTCCTCCTGGCCGGTTACCTGCAACACTCCGGAAATCCGCATGGACTGTCCTGAAGGCATTACATTCGATATTGTTCGCAAGGCCCAGGAATATTTCAGAAATGATTTCGACATGAACGACGTGGACGGAGTGCGTCTGACCTTCAAGGATGGCTGGGCCCTGCTCCGGGCATCCAATACCCAGCCTGTCCTGGTCCTGCGCTTCGAGGCCGAATCCGAGCAGCGATTGGCCGAAATCCGACAGATCGTTGAAAAACCCCTGCACCAATGGATCGAGGCATTTTCCACAACCTAGGAGCTCTCTGACGTGCTCATTCCCAAGATCTCACAACGGCCCGGAGACACGCCCCTGACCCGGTTTTTACGCGTTATGGCCCTTGTCGGTGTCTTTGTCCTGGTGGGCGTTCTCTACTGGCATTACTATGAACACTCTTTGGACGAGATCCAGACCAAACAGGCTATCTGGGATCAGACCAAGACCCTGACCTCGGACCAGAAAAAGGCCATCCACTCTTTCACCCGGATGCTCACGTCGCGCTATGGAATCGACCTGCAGCTCAAGGTGACCAGGGAACCGATCATCGTTCCCACCCTCACCTCGAAAACCCTGTTCATCGGCATCTGTCCGGACAGGCAGGAGGTCACCATCATCTTTCCCCCCCTTGTGCGATCGGCTCTGGGCACAGAGTTCGAAAAGTATCTGGCCAACGAACATTTCCTTCCCTTTTGGCAGGACGAACGCTGGCCGCAAGGCCTGGGATCGGCCCTGGCCCATATCGGGGAACGACTCGAACAATTGGAAAACAATGATGCCACCAACTGAACTCCCCACAGTAACTGTCTATACGGACGGATCGGCCCTGGGCAATCCCGGTCCCGGGGGCTGGGGAGCGATTCTTGAACACCCGAAAAAGGACAAGGAACTCTCCGGGGGGTTCGCCCGGACCACCAACAACCGGATGGAACTCCTCGCCGCCATCAAGGCCCTGGAGGCCCTGACCACAAAGGCGAACGTGGATCTGTATACGGATTCCAAATATCTCTGTGATGCAGTGAACAAGAACTGGATCCGGGGATGGGTGAAAAACGGCTGGAAAACCTCTGCCAAGAAACCGGTCAAAAATCAGGATCTGTGGACCCGACTTATCCCCCTGCTCGCTCGTCACGAGGTCCGTTTCCACTGGGTCAAAGGACATAATGGGCACCCGGAAAATGAACGGTGCGATGTCCTGGCCAAGGAAGCGGCATCGGGAAATGATCTGGCGGTGGATGAGGGGTATGAGGGGTAAAAGAAAAGTGCGCAGGAGGCAGTGCGCAGGAGGCAGGAGACCGGAGATGGGAGACGGGAGACCGGACTCGACAGTCATCCCGGACTTGATCCGGGATCTTCCCCGGTTTGATGGTGCTTGGGCGTTTCAGGCACATCCCTGGCCTTCAAGATCCCGGCCTGCGCCGGGATGACGTCAAAAAGGAAAATCCGACTCAAAAAATGACAACTTTTTTCAGAACTCGGCACTATCCACCGAACCGGCCCGCCTTACCGGGGTTTCCCCCTCATTCCCTCACCCGTTGAACAAACACCAATTGTACACAAAGTGAATGACTACCGGGGCCAGAATATTCCGATACCGGTCCCAGGCCCAGCCGAAGATCAGGGACGGGACGAACACGGCTGCTGCCCACAATGGTGGATGGTGGATGAAATGGACCCCCGTGAACGCCACTGATGTCACAATGTTCGCCCGGGTAATGCCCGGCATCACAAGCTGCCTGCCCCGTGCAAAGCCTCTCAACCATCCTTGCAGACCGTACCTGAACACGCACTCCTCGAGGACCGCCTTGATCAGCAGGACAGTCCATCCCATGGCAATCCGCTGTTGGGGCAGAAGCCAGGCCGACATGCCCGCAGCAGCCACCAGATAAAACAGCGGTTCCCGCACAAAGAACCACCCGCCGACAAAAGGGTTCAATCCTTCCAACGATGCATGGGACGAATGTTTCAAAGCCTGCCGGTCCTTATGCTGCACGTCTGGCGGACGCCGTTTACTTCCCAGCAACCCAGGAGATCGTTATCCGGGCAATTCGACATGGGGGTTGTCCAATGGTCCCGTCAGGCTGATTGTGTAGGTGGTGCCCGGACGCATAATCAGAGCAACTCCGGGGAATTGCTCCTTCACAAATTCGTCGGGAGTGATCGAGACGAGCAGTTTCAAGTCGCTTTTCACAAGAGGATGGCGCAGCATGATCTTTCCCGAGATCGTCCCTGTCATGCCCTTGCAGGAAAAATTGCAGGTTATGATATCAAGTCGTCCCTTTTCCAGACGGGCCTCCACCATCCCCTGACCGTCGACGACCGTGATCTTGTCAGGAATGCGCCTATCATCAATCACGAACATCACCTTGTCCAGCGTCACCGTGGCATTGCCCGTGCCTCGGGCGATTCGGCTCATGGGGCCGTTGAAAACAATCTCTCCGGTTGTTCTCCCGGAAACGTTTTCCAGTGTCTTCACACAGGCCAGCAGACCGCTTAGCCCGATGCCATCGAAGGAGAGCCGTCCGTCAAATTTCTCGGGACGCTGCATGGGTGCAAGTCGTCCCGTTCCTTCCAGATTGCCGCCGAACACCCGCCCCTGCACAGACGCATCCCAGACCTTGCGCACAAAAGAGAGGGGAGAGACCCGGCATCCAAGCTCCTCGAGCTCCATTGTCGGAACACCCGGTACAGTCGGACACGCAAGCTCGATGTCCTGGGCCGCCAGCCCCAGGGGCAACAGCGGCTCGGCCTGTCCGACCTCCACCCGGACCGACGGTGATTCCATCGTTGCCAGTCGGGCATTGACATAGGCGGTATAGGGAAAACCGAACCACAGGCAGATACCTGCCACGAGTACGGCAAAGGCAATGTAGCCGGCTATTCGTTTCATCCAGACCAACATCATTTTCCGCCTCCCAGCCACTGGTGCGTAACGCTGGCCGGACAACAAACATTTCCCACATTCAAAACAACCATTTACTTACCTCGGCGGATTCATGACATGGCCGAAAGAACCAGATCCACATCCAGAAGATTCTCATCGCGCTGCTTGCTCCGAATGGTCAGCCGTTTCACCCGAACCTGCTCGGGAGCCGATTCAATGTGAAAAAGATAGGGAACCAGAATATCCAGATCCACCCCTGTAAGCCGCATTTCCACCAATTCCTCGGTACGTTCCTCGGAAAGGGTCTTCTGGGCCGGGCGCATGAAAACAATGTGATTGCGCAGCCCTTCCCGGGCGGCCAGAGACTCCACAAAGGCAAACAGGGTGAACTGTTCGGGACGCTTCGATGCGGCCTTGCCCATCTCTTCGAGGGCCTTGTTCTGCCGGTTGTAGCGATTTCCCAGAACCATGATCTCCCGGAGGTACCCCCGGGATCGCTCGATCCTGGCCTCCGCCCTGTCCCTCTTCTCATGCAGGGGCACAATCACCCACTGCAACATCGCCATCCCCCCGACAAGAATCAAGGCAAGGGCCACAAGCATTTTCCTGGTTTTCGGACTCAGGTTCTCGAGCATGATTGTTTTACCCCCTCTCCAGCTCCAGGGTGAACTGCACCGTCCCATCCCTGGCCACACTCTTGGCCCCCTTGATCACTGCATCGGCAAAAAGCGGTGAGGACTGCAGCCGCTGTTTCATGGCCTCAACAGTGGCAAATCCATCGGCCGATCCTGAAATACGGACCTTGCTCCCATCCAGTGTGAATATGTCCAGAGTGACCTCGAAGGATGTGTCCACCAAAGCGCTGACAGCCTGCAAAACCTCGATGGCCGACCCCCTGGCCCCCTCCTCGTCAATGTCACCGGCATCGAAAATCGCCAATCTGTCCTTAAGAATACTGATATACTGGGAAGGGCGCATCCCCTTGCGGACATCGGGAAGCACCTCGACGACCCGGTCCCGGATCTGCCTGTCGAACAGATCCGCATTTTCGTTCTTGCGGTGTATATCACTCACCAGGGTGAACAGATAGACACCGATCAGCAACGCCGCACACACACCCAGATGCACAAGTCGTTTGCGCCGATCTTTGAAGGTCGTTTGAGGCGCGAATTCCCCGGTGCGAAAATTGAATCCAAGATCCTGCTTCCTGGCCCTGAGGGCCAGCCCGGCAGCATTGTGCACCAGCGACCAGGGAGTATCGGTATCAATCGCATCCTTGAAAAAATCCCTTTTGAGTTCCCCCATGGTCTGTACGGGAATATGCAGAGCACGTTCCAGAGCTGAACCAAGCCCTTTGACCAGACTTCCCCCGCCGCAGAGAACAATCTGTTCGGGCCTGAGACGGCCGAGATTCTGGGTCATGGTCACCAGACCGATCAGGGAAAGGATCTTCTCTGTCCAGGTACCAAGATCGTGTTCAGTCAGTACAGGGGATGCTGCGTCAACGGATTCGCTGGCCAGGGAGTTCTCACGCTCTTTGTCGTGATCCTCGAGAAAGGACGACCCCCCCATGGCCACAAAACGGTGTTCCATGATCTGATCATGGTGAACGAGGAAGACCTCGGTCCCGGACCACCCGGCATCCACCACGACCAGAGGATCGGGAAGCGCTTCGGCGTGTTCCTCGAGAAGGGCAAGCAGTCCGTGCCAGGAAAGATCGATCACCTCGATATTGAGTCCCGCATCCCGGTAAGCCTGGATCATGGCCGCAAGTTCTTCCCGTGCCATGGATCCGGTCAAAACCACCTGATCCCCGGTAGGTGTCTTTTCCTTTTTGGTGAATACGGAGACCAAGTTTTCTCCGGGCAGGGGCAACCTGCCCTCCAGCTCGAAATCAAGAACCTGGGAAATTTTGGAAGAGCTGGTAAATGGAAAGGTGAGCTGACGGACAAAGACCTGGCGTGAGGAGACCCCCAGAATAATTCGATCGCTCACCATCCCCTTGTCGGCCACAGTCTTGGCAATGACCCGGGCGAGCAGGGCATGGGGATTGACCGGGTCGGAAGTGTTCTTTTCTGCTTCACCATCACCCACTGATTCATCAAGCAGATCCCTTCGAATGAACGCCGTGTTCTTGATCACGGCACCCTGCATGGATCGCTCGATCTGCACCAATTTGATCAGACAGGAACCCGCATCGATCCCGAGAATTGTTTCGGCCATAGAGTTCACCCCTTCAGGGTGTTGATTGCAAATAAAGTGACGTTGTTGCGAGCTGTTCACTGAAACGGGAAACTGATCTCGAAGCCAGTTTCAACGTACGCAGTTTCCAGCTCATCGGATTTTAGTACCTTACTCAAAAGGTTCTGTTATAAAAAACAAGAAAATTTTATAACTGCTTGAACTTAAAACTTAAAACCTAAAACCTAAAACTGCGGCTTGTCCGCATTAGAATCCTGCCGCGGGTTACCCTGCTGTGCATCCTCTCCACGGCCTTGAGTACCTTACTCGTGAAAGTCTGCCATAAAAAACATGAAAATTTTATAACCGCTTAAAATTTAAAACCTAAAACTGCGGCTTGGCCGCATTAGAATCTCACCCGCTCCACCCGCACATTCTCTGGAATGGATTTTTCGGGATCCGGGGACTCGCTGCGATGGAGAATGGCCAAGGCACTCTTTGTTATGGCTCCGACCCGGCCGGACGACCTGACAGCAAACCAGGAACTCGTAATCCCGGCCCCGGGAAAGCTGACAAAAGACGAGCCCTCCATGGCCAATTCCCTGTACCAGTCCGAACGGCTCAATTGATCCCGGTTCCATGGATCCCGTCGATATTCGTCCATGGCCCGGGCCAGGGGCAGGGCCACATCCTCTGCCACATCCCGGGCAATGGCCTGAAGTACCAGCGGATGGGCGGTATTGATATTCACCGCCTGGGTGTGCACCACTGAAAGCAGGTCCTTGAGTCCGGGCATCCCGTCCCCATCGCCTTCATAAAGAAAATCGGCCAGATCGGGAGGAATCTCGAGCCGATTGAGGACCAGGCGGATCTCGTTCACATCCGAGAGCGGGGCGTTGCGGCAATCTTCCAGTTCTTCCACGTCAACCAGCAGACCATTCTGTGACTCCACGGGGATGGATGTCTGCCTGTCTCTGTCCATCCAATCCCTGAGCCCCCAAACCACATATCTGGCCACATCCATGGAATCATCCTCGTCGATTCCCGTTTCACGGAGCATGATCGCGATGAGTGAACCCAGGGATTTGGCGACATCCTCTCCCCCGGTTCCCGCCTGCACGAGTTTGTTCAGCGGATACTTGCCCTGTTCGTCAACAATCTCGAGTCCGATCTCCCCGCTGTTCATCTCCGGAACCATAAAATCACTGGTGTCGGGAAACCTGGCCCAGTCTTCAAGCAAGGTGTCCACGATCTGTTCTTCTTCCTTATCCTCGAGCATATCCTGATACAAAAGTGCCTGGGCCAGACGAATCCCGGAGATGGCCAGCCGTTCGGCCTGCACCCCGTTGCGAAACATGGTGGCCCCGGCCGTGGACACCTGCATGGTTCGCATCCCCTGGATAACGACCACGGCAAGTACGGAAAGAACAATCAGGGTCAAAAAAAGAACCGTGCCGCGCTGATCGTTGAACACACCCCCCTTCATGAATCCCCCGCCTGCGTCACCAGGGGACGGACAATGATCTCGTAGGATGTCGGCTCCCCATTCATAGCCACACGCAAAGACCAGCTGATCAACCGGGGCACGGCGAGCTGTTTCGCTTGCTTCCGCCCGGAACCATCCCATGCAGTGACCATCTGCCCTGTCTCGTCCAGATAGACGGGTCCGCCCTCTTCGACCCAGAGAAGCCCGTCGGCCAACTCCACCTCCTGTGCGGCCAGTTTCGGGTACAGTCCGGCAAAGGGCAGTTCGCGTCGAAGCAACCTGTACGTCGCTGACTCATCACTGTCTGCATCTTCGGGAACAAGCACATAGGAAACCAGGTTGATGCGCTCCAATCGGCTGTCGTTTTCAAATCCCAGCGAAGCCCGGGTCGGAAAGGACATGAGCACGGTTTTGTCCTCGTGATCCCAAAGCATGTCCACCGCGTTCCCTGTGAACACAGGAAGCTCGATCGGATGTTCCAGGCCCTGCGTTTCGTTGGTCGCTGCAGTGGCATTATCATCCCGAATCCCGGTGTTCTCCAGCGTCCCATTTTCTTCTTCGCGAAAGGCCGTGAGGTCCGAGGCTGTCATCGGGGCATATGATCGGATATCGTTGGATATCCGGGATACGACCATGCGCATCATCTGATCGGTTCTGGACAGGGACTCGATATCCCGGGCCACATCGAGACAGGATGCATAAACCCCGAAAAGCACGCTCATGACCGTGGCGGTGATGGTCATGGCGATCAGGATTTCAAGCAGGGTAAATCCACACGACGACATCTTTCTCACCAGATCACCTCACCGCCCCTGCCTGAAAAAAAGTTCTTCGAGCACCAGGGCCCGGGTCTGGTCAATGCTGTGTCGAATGGTCAGCATCCCCTTGTCCATGGTTTCCACATCCGTGGACAGGATCTCGAATTCCCATCTGTACCGATCATAGGGAGGGTCAAAAGTTCCTTGCCACTCGGTCCATTCATCCAGGCCCACGGCCCCGATCCCCTCCATGAGATTCTGCCCGAGCATGCCGACCTCGGTCATCTCTCTGGAGGCGATCAAGGCATCCTGGTTTTCCCCGCTCCCCTTGAGAACCGCCAAAAGGCCCACGGAAAGAATGATCAGGGCCACCAGAACCTCCATGAGGGTCAGAGCGGATTCAGACGACCGGGGAAAGCAGGGCGTGGATATAGTGGACGCAATGGGGCGATCTTCGGGCCCGAAAAAATGGGGATACTTCATCCTTACCCCTTAGACCTGAAACCTTAACCCTCAAACCCTACCCCTCGAAACTGTCTTCCAGACCCTTGTCACCCGACAGGACCACGGGACGAGGGTTGAAGGATTTGAGATAGATTGTCTGGATACGTCCATCATCGGCCAGACAGTGGATCAATGCCGGTTCGGCCAATCCATTGGGTAAAAAAACCAGGTCAACCCGTTCGCCCTCGATGACCTCGCCGGTCCGGATCAGGATAACATCCCGAAACCTGGTTCCCTCCTCGGGCCTGAGCAGAAGGGTATGATCGTCCTGGTTCAGAAAAGTTGCATCCTCCATATCCAGAGACTGTGAGGCATCGATGATCAACCTCCAGGGTTCCCGGTCGAGCATGGCCTGATTCCTGGCCTGGTTCGCTCCGCTCAGCACCCTGTTCACGGTGATCCGCAAGGGATCCCCGCTGAACACCTTGTCCATGCCGGGCAGAACCAGCCCCAGGGTCAGGCCGACAATGAACAGGACCATGGTCAGCTCGATGAGAGTGAATCCCCTAGTCGAGTTCCCAGCTCCTGATATCGGCATTGACGCCCTCCCCTCCTTCCTCGCCATCGGCACCATAGCAGATGATCTCCACGTCATCGTGCTCGCCCGGAGAAATGTACACGTAATCGTTGTTCCAGGGGTCAAGAGGTACCTTGGTGATGTATCCCTTGTCCGGATAATTGGCCGGAACCCTGCCTACAGTGGGCTTTTCCACCAAGGCGGCCAATCCCTGCTCGGTACTCGGGTAATCACCGGCATCGAGCTTGTACTTCTTGACCGCCGTGAGCAGGCTCTCGATCTGCATCTTGGCCTTGACCATCCTGGCCTTGTCCGGCTCGTCCATGAGCCTGGGGACGACAAGCCCGGCCAGAATCCCCAAGATGACAATGACCACCATGATCTCGATCAGGGTAAAACCGCGTTGGAACCAAAATCTTTGATCGACATTTCGATGATGCGTATTCATAGGCATGACTCCTTGGTAACTGCCAATAATGTAACGTCGTTCTATCGGGTCCAGAAAAAAGTTGACACGTCTTTGAATTTTTCCTGCGCCCTGCGCCCTGCGCACTTACCCCGTCAGCTTTGCATAAGGTCTGCTAACCTCGCAATCTCCCTAAGCATTCACTTTTCCTGCCTCCCGCCTCCTGCCTCCCGTCTCCCGCCTCCCGTCTCCGTCTCATTTCTTCCCATGCACACGATTCTCAAACATCCTTCCGGCCAGGGAGACCCGTATGCTCTCCTTGAGAATGGCCTCGACCGTGTAGCCATCGCCCACAGAGGCACCCTGTTTGACAATGCGCTCATTGACAACGGCCAATCTGAATCGGGGAAGCGGGTCCCAGACAATGGCGTTGACCTCGATCCCCGGTGCCGGGGACAGGGAAATTTTCCGGATTTCCGGTTCCACAGACCGCACCCGTGAAGTCACGTCTGCCTGTTCCTTTTCGGCAACGACGGTGTCCGTTGCCCCTGCTTGAAACGGTTTGCCCTGACCGGATTGCTCTGCTTGCGGAGAAACGTGTGAGGCAGGATCTTCCGCTTTCATCTCGACAGCGGACGTGGACATATCCTGGTTGGCGGGTATTTCCGGTGCTGATTCCCTGGCAGCCAGGAGTTCCAGAATTTTTTTCAGTTGCTCTTCCACCCCTGCGTGGGTTCCATTGCCCCGGGTATCGACAGATTCCGGTAAAGAGATGGTTGCGACATCGTCCCTTTCGGAGAAACTTGCACCCGAAACCTCGTCCGGAACAGCCAATTGAGGGGCCACGGTCCCATTTTCCACCCCAGCCATCACAATCGTATCGGATCGTTTTCCCATCCCGGGTGCAGCGGTTTCGGGGATGACGAATGAAGCGTTGGCAGCAGTCGTCATGGGGAGAGTGGCTTCAGGAAGGGTGACAGCCACGGGCGGCTGGTCATCAAATACGCGGGTCCCGATCCCGACAGACACACAAACAAGCACCAGGGCCGCAAGCACCGGTCCCCATACGATCGTCCTGGATGTTTGCATGTCCGGAAAGAGGATTGGAGCGAAAACCGGGTTCTTGCACAACTGGTTCACGTCTTTGGGGCCGATGCTCCCGACCCGTCGTTCATACGCCCCTTCAAGAAGACGTTCACAAACCTGGTTGATCAACCGAGGGTTCCCCCGGGTCACCTTCCAGATCCTGGTCACGGCCGCAGGGGTGAACAGATCCTTGCCCGAACCGCCCGCCTGGTCCAGCCGGAAACGGATGTAGGCGGCAACATCGTCCTCATCGAGATCTGCAACCACAATCCGGTTCCCGAGTCGCTGATTCAGGGAAGAAAACCTGGGTTGCCTCAAGGTTTCCTGAAACTCGTTCTGGCCCGCCAGAACCATCTGCAAGAGATGCCTGCCCCTGTGCTGGATATTGGTCACGATGAGCAAAAACTCGAGCACGTCGGGGCTCAGAAGATGGGCCTCGTCCAGAAAAAGTACGACCACCCGGCCCGTACGGTCCTGCTCCCGCAAAAATGCAGTCAGCATACGGACAATATCTCCCGACCCCGTAACCTCTCCGGAAAGACCGAATTCCAGAAGAATCTGTCGACCGAACTCCTGGACATCCAGAAAGGGATTACCCAGATAGCCGATCAGAAACTCATCCCGATAGCGTGTCTGGACATAGCGACAGACCGTGGTCTTGCCCTGTCCGATCTCACCCAGAACAAGAACCAGTCCGGCCCGTTCGCGAATGGCGTGAACCACGCGATCAACGGCCCGAAGATGCAACCCGGAAGCAAAAAAATACTCCGGATCAGGCGCGGTTCTGAAGGGACTCTGGTTGAGGCCGAAGTAGGATATGTACATAACGAACTGTTTTAGGTTTTAGGTTTTAAGTTTTAGGATGCGGACAGGGCCTCCAGCATCTAGCCCCGATACAACACAATCCAGGGCAGTAATCTGTCGAGCCTTAAAAAAAGTTGTCACTTTTCGAGCTGAATTTTCGCTACCTGCCGACATTGCCAGAGACAAGGCATGCCTTGTCTCTGCAAAAACGTGCACCCCACACCGGGGATATCGGACTTCTATGATTCTTGTCTTCCGTCCTTATCCTAAAACGTAAAACCTAACACCTAAAACCGCCCCTATCTTATAAGATGACTCATCTCGAAGATCGGCAGAAGCACGGCCAGGACCACGAATCCCACGACCATGCCCAATCCCAGGATCATGACCGGCTCGAGCAGGGATGTGGCCACGCCGAGACGGGTGGAGACCTCCATTTCCGAGGTTTCCGCGACCTTGAAGAGCATGGCGTCCAGATGCCCGCTCTGTTCGCCGGCGGCGATCATCTGGATGACGGTTTCCGGGAAAATGCCCTTGCGCGACAAAGGAGCGGCAATGCTCTCGCCCTCGCTGATCTCTTTGCGGCTCGCGTCAATGGCCGAGGCCATGACATCGTTGTCCACCACGTTGCGGACCACGCTCAAGGCCGTGAGCAGGGAAACGTCGTTCTTGAGCAGGGTGGCAAAGGTCCGTGCAAACCGGGAAATGGCTGCATGGTGAAGAATGGGGCCGACCACCGGGACCTTGAGGATGAAGCCGTGAAACCGGACCCTGCCGGAAGTGGTCCGCACATAGAATCTGACAAGGATCGCTCCAACCAGAACCGCGCCGAGGATAATCGGCCAATACTGCTGCAAAAACGAACTGATGGCCATGAGAATGATCGTGGGTCGGGGAAGGATCTGCCCGTAATCCAGAAATATCTGGGTCACCTTGGGGATGACGTAGGTCAGCAGAAAAAACACGACCGCAAGGCCGGTGATGAGCATGAGCAGGGGATAGGCCAGACTGGACTGGATCTTCCTGGACAGGGCGAGCTTGCGTTCTTCAAAATCCGCCAGCTGTTCCATGACCAGTTCCAGGGTGCCGGAGGTTTCACCGGCCCTGACCAGGGCTGAAAAAGTCGGAGGAAAAACCGAACCATGTTCTTCCAGGGCGTCGGCCAGACTGCTCCCCTCGTTGACCCTCTCCTTGATCTGGGCCAGAACCAGACGCAACGGCCCGGGTTTCATCTGTTTGACCACCCCGCTTATGGAGGTGACCAGCGGCAGCCCCGCCCCCAGCAGAGTGGACAGCTGCCGGATGGATGAGGCGAGCTGAATCCTGGAAATTCTGGCCAGGGAAAATCGAGACCCGCGGGATCCTCCGCCCCCTTTGCGCCTGGCACGCTTCACCTGTTTGATGACCGAAGGATACAGCCCTTTGCCGCGCAATTTCTGCCCGGCCAGACGCACACTGTCCGCATCCACGATTCCCTTGGTGGACCGCCCCTTGCCATCGATGGCCTTGTATTCAAAAATCGCCATAACCACCCAAAAGTTGAAATCTCAACCATCATGCGCAACAGGGGCGATTCGTGATCGCCCCTCCGATTGGAAAACCTTTTTACCTGTCGAGTCCTAAAAAATAGTTGTCACTTGTCTGGGATTCTCCTGTCTCCTTTCTTTTCCTCCTGCTCGTTCCGGTTTGGGCGAACACAAGATTCACCTCTTGTATGTTAGTTCCATTCGCCTTTCCTGCGCACTGCGCCCTGCGTACTGCGCACTTTTTTCCCGTCTCCCCTTCTCCAGCCTCCCGTCTCCCTTTCTCCCTGTCTCCCGTCTCCCTTTCTTCTGCCTCCTGCCTCCTGCGCACTGCGCACTCCCTACACCTGCGTCACCCGCAAAATCTCACTCACCGTGGTCTCGCCCCGGGCGACCAGTTCCATGCCGCATTGACGCAAGGTTTTCATCCCCCTGGCCACGGCTGCAGTGCGAATCTGATTGGCGTCCGAGGTCTGCAGGATCAGTGAGGCGAGTGCCTCGTCCAGATGCAGAAATTCGTAGATACCGGTCCTGCCCCTGTATCCCGTCTCCAGGCACGCGGGACATCCCCCGGCCTTGTACAAACTGGTTCCTGCGGGAAGAGAACCAATGCCCCATTCTTCCAATTGTTCCCTGGTGGGTGTGTAGGGGCTGCGGCATTGCGGACAGATTCTGCGTACCAGCCGCTGGGCAACGATCGCACGCACCGATGACGATACCAGAAAGGGCTCGATACCCATATCGATGAGTCGGGTCACAGCCGAAGCCGCATCATTGGTATGCAGGGTGGAAAAGACCAGATGACCGGTCAGGGCGGCCTGGATGGCGATCTCGGCGGTTTCCAGATCCCGGATTTCCCCCACCAGGATAACGTCCGGATCCTGACGGACCATGGCCCGAAGCCCCCGGGCAAAGGTCAGATCGATCTTGGAGGAAACCTGCATCTGCCCGATTCCATCGAGCTGGTATTCGATAGGATCCTCGATAGTCAGGATGTTCTTGTCCGGTGAATTGATGTGGTTCAGGGCCGCATACAGGGTGGTCGTCTTGCCGCTTCCTGTTGGACCGGTGACCAGAACGATCCCGTGGGACAAAGTGACCAGACGGTACATGTCCTGAAGCAGTCGATCAGGAAGCCCGATTTCTTCCAGGGTCAGCAGCCTGAGCCCCTTTTCCAGAAGCCGCATGACCACCCGCTCTCCAAATGCCGTGGGAATGGTGGACACGCGCAGGTCCACCTGCCGATCCCCGATGCGGATCTCGATGCGCCCGTCCTGAGGAAGCCGTTTTTCCGCGATGTTCAGTTTGGCCATGATCTTGATGCGTGAAACCACGGCGGAATGGAGTTTTCTGGACAGGGAAAGCTTGTTGTAGAGCACACCGTCCAGTCGAAAGCGGATATTGAGCTCGTGGTGATACGGCTCGATATGAATGTCGCTGGCCCGCCCCTTTACTGCCTGGGCGAGGATATGGTTGACCAGTTTGATGATCGGGGCCTCGCTGGTTTCATCGAGCAGATCCGCACTGACCTCTTCCTCGAGCCCTGTGAGCAGTTCCTCACCCTCATCCTGATCCAGATCCTGAATGATCTCGCTGGCCCCATCGTCTTCTGCCTGTCCATAGACCCGATTGATGGCCGAGAGAATCTCCCGGGCAGGGGCAAGAGATGCATGCACGGTCAAGGGAGCGAAAATGACATGCAGATCGCCCATGACCTCGTCACTCTTCAAGGGATCGTGGATCACGACCTGAATCTCGGCATCGGTACGTCCATAGGGGAGAACGAGATGTTTCTTGGCGTATTGGATGGGCAGGGTGCTGACCAGATCGTAATCCAGATCCCGGGCACCGAGATCATCGATGATCTCCATTCCCAGATTCTCGGACCAGAATGCGAGAAGCTCCCGTTCGGAGATTTTTTTCTGGTCCATCAGGATGCGGGTCACCTGACCGCCCTTGTCCTCCATGATGGCATGGGCCTCGGCCACATCCTCCGGCGAGAGTCGTCCCTTGTGGACAAAATATTCCTCGGGGAGCATCGTTTCCATCATCTGACCGCCATGGGACCAGCCACATACAGGGGTTTGTCAATGGGTTCGATCCGACCGTGAGAGTCATAGCGAACGGACTCGATGAGCTTCATCTTGTCTAAAAAGACCTTGCGGGAATCCTCCGGGCTGTTCACCACATGGGGGGTCAGAAAGACGAACATGTTTTTCTTGCCCATTTTTTTGGAGTCCGTTTTAAAGAGCCATCCCAAAAGAGGAATATCTCCCAATCCTGGAATTTTATTGACGGTATCCGTGGCACTGTCCTCGATCAATCCGGCTATGACCACGGTTTGACCGTCGGCCACCTCCACGGTTGTCTCGGCCTGCCGTTTCCGGGTGATAGGTGTCTTGATCAAGGCGGCAGTAGTCGCCGAGTCATCGACCCTGCTCACTTCCTGAAAAATTTTCATCTTCACCGAGCCACGATCATTGATCTGGGGAGTGACCTTGAGGGTCACGCCGACATCCTTGTACTCATAGTTGGCGTAATCAATGTCCGCATTGGAGGTGTTGGTGCTCGTCTGATAGGGTCGGTTTTCTGCCACAACGACCTTGGCCTCCTCGTTCTCCAGGGTCATGAGCTGAGGCGTGGAAATGATGTTCACGTCACTATTGGTCTGGGAAGCCTGAACAAATGCGCCCAGGCTGAAATAATTCTTGCCTTCGTAGGAAAAAGGCAACGAAAGTACACCAAAGGAAACACCGGTCCCGCCCAACATCTTCGTTGCCGAGTCCACGTCCGTAACCAGGCCCTCGGCATTGCCCGTCCCAAACATGAGGGTCTCGTCACCCGATGCCCCAAACTTGCCGCCTCCCTGCCAGGACACGCCAAAATCAAAGGTATCGTCAGCCGTAACCTCCATGATGGCCGCCTCGACATAAACCTGTTTTCGCGGTTGATCCAACCCCTTCAAAACTTTTTGCAGGGTCTCGAATTCATCCGGATCGGCCGAAATGACCAAACTGTTGGTCGCCTTGTCGGCCACAATTTTGACATCCGTGGAAATGATAGGGTCCTTGCCGGTTTGTCCCCCCTTGCCTGCCAACCCGGTAAGGACCTTGGAAAGTTCTTCGGCATCGGCATTGTCCAGATGAACGACATGGATGGTTTCCTCCCCTTCGGGCGTCGGATGATCCAAACTGTCCAACAACCTTATGATCTGGGCCATCTCCTGGGTCTGGGCCAGAACGATGACCGCATTGAGTCGTTTGTCCGCCACGACCTTGACCGGGTCGGAAATCTTGCCTCCCTTTTTCACGGGTTGCACAATTTTGGCCAGATGCTGGGCAACATCCTCGGCCTCGGCATGATCGAGCCGAACGACGTTGATGCTCGCGTCTTCCATGGGCACATCGAGTTCGCCCACAATTCTGAGCAACCGCTGAATATTGGAGAAATAATCGGTCAGGATGAGGGTGTCCGTGGGGTCGTAGGCAATGAGGATACCCTCCTTGGAAACCATGGGCATCATGATCTTGCGCAGATCTTCGGCCGCAGCATGCTGCAGGGGGATGATCTGAGTGACAAAGGTGTCGTCTGGGCGTGAGGAACGCAGCGGCTTGATCCTGGTCTCGATATTCTTCTGCCGGGCTGAAACCGAGGGAACGACCTTGGTCACATCCCCGGCGGGAACAGCGGTCAGCCCGTTGACCTCGAGAACCGACTCGAACACCTTGTAGGCCTCGTCCACGTTGATCTGGGAAGGCGAGAGCACCGTGACCTTGCCCTTGACCTTGTCGTCGACCACGAAATTCTTTCCGGTTATCTCGCTGATGAACTTGATGAAGATATTGATGTCGACCTGATCGAAATCCATGGTGATGTACTTGGGCTGCTTGGACGGTTGGGCCCCCACTGGAGAGGGGGACACAATCACCAGAACGATGAACAGCCCCAACAAAAGACAGCCGGTTCGTTTACCCGAAAAATGCATATGATATCTCGCTTTGCATGCTTGATTGAAGCTCATTGACCCTGATTATTTCAAACGCAGGGCTATATCCCGCTGGCGTCCGAAGCGTTTGATATTCACGGCAACCTGCCCGCCCTTCTCGAGTTCATCATACAGACTCGTGGCCTGATTCAAATTGGTAATCGGAGCCCCGTTGACCCCAAGGATGATGTCGTTGCTCCGAAGTCCCAGCTTGGAAAAAGCGCTGTTCTTGGCCATGCTCCTTACCTTGAATCCGTTGATCCCGCCGGACCTGTACCGTTCAAACCGGGCCGATTTGAAAAGCCCTGGAATATCTTCGAGGCTCTCCTGCACATCCTTTCGGTCCAGGGTGACCACCTGAACCGGGGTTCTGTTGGCGGATTGGTCGGAACGCTGATCCGTTCGGATTTGTTTGCCGCTTTCCGCACTCTCCATCTTCAGAACCTCGTCGCGTTGGCCCGTGTTCAGGACAACCGCATACCGAAGGATCTTCTTGATCGTGGCCCCCTTGACGCTCTCTCCTTCCCGGTACATCCGCTCGTTGCGCCCGTTGGCTTCGGCAATGATGGCCGTGCGCATGGCAGGGTCACTGGCGACAACCGTACCCATCAACTTGAGTTGCAAAGAAGCCAGCGGCATTTCCTCGATCTTGACCTCTTCCTTTTCAGATTCTTCCTTGACGGATTGCCTGGCGGTTCCAAAAAGATCCCTGGCCGCAATCACCCCATAGTCGTCAAGTCGCTGGGACCGGGACCCGGATCGCGTTTCCGGCTTGATCTGCTCAGCGACATGATCGTGACCACTCAGAACGATTTCATCCTCCAAAGAGGCCTTGTACCCATCCAATCCGGAAGACATGAGCATGTAAACGACCATGCCGATCACCGCCAGGTTGAGGGCCTTTGCCGGCACCGAGCCGCTGAGCATCTGCACGAACAGGCGCAGATGGCCAACCTTGGAACCGGAAAGCGTCGACCAAAGGCCGTCAAATCCCCTTGTCAATCCGAACATGAAAAAACCTGCATCGTGAATAGTTTCGGTTAGTGATCGTCATCAGCATCCACAGGGCACTCGCCCATCTTCTGCAGCTGCCTGTACCGGTCGCACAAACCGAGACTGCAGGCCTGGCTCATGTCCGCGCATCCGAGGCGATTGCCACCCAGACGCATATACAAGAGACCCCGGTTGTAATAGGCAGCCGCAAACCCGGGATCAAACCCCACGGCCTTGGTATAGTCGGAAATAGCCTGATCATAATCGGTCATTTCCTCCCAGGCCACAGCACGGTTGAAAGAGACCTGGGCATCCGCCGGTTTGAGCCGCAGGGCCGCACTGAAATCCTGAACAGCCTCCTCGGTCCGCCCCAGAGCCACATGGCAATTGCCCCGATTGACAAAGGCTGAACGCATGGAAGGATCACGGTCAATGCAGCCGGAAAATTCCTTTACAGCTCGCTCGTATTGCCTTTTGTCCAGATAATACAGGCCAAGATTGTAATAGGTGGGAGCATAGTCGGGATGCGTTGTTACAAGCAACTCCCATTCATCCCGGGCTTTTTCTTCCTGGCCGCTTGCATACAGGACCGCCCCCCGGTTGCTTGCGGCCTGAACCATGTCCGGATCGATCTCCAGGGCGGCGGAATAATCCGCCAGAGCATTCAGGTATTTCCTGGTCTGCTGGAAACAATACCCCCGGTTGTACAAGGCCACACTATCGTCGGGTTGAGCCGAAACAACCTTGTCCAGAATATCAATGGCCTTGGGAAAATTCCCTTCCTGGATCTGACGGAGTGCCTGCCGAAATGTCGCCTCAGGCGTTGTAACAGCCGGAACGGTCTCCTTTTTTTTGGTAGCAGCGCAACCAGCCACCAACATCAGGACAGCCATGACACAAACAGCACACATGGCCGGACCGATGATCTTAGCGCATCTATTCATTGTATCGCCTGTTGTTTTGAGTCTATCGTACATCCCAATCAATGAAGGATCGTTGGAGAAAATGGCAGAACAGAGCATAGGGTGACTGATTGATGTCTGTGCCCCCATGATGTTACGAGAAGATATACCGAATACAATTTCGGATACCAGTTGAGATTAATGCAAGGATCCAACCAAATACCCGCCTATCTCGCGACAGCCGGAACGATCTTGGTCTTACAGGGTCTAGAATCAAGCCCGAAACAGGAAACGAAAAAACTAAAGTTCCAGCAATCTCCACATCTGCTTCGTCTGCCCCAACCGCCTGAGTATCTTACTCTTGAAGGTCTGCTATGAAAAACAAGAAAATTCTATAACCTCTTGAACTTAAAACCTAAAACTGCGGCTTGGCCGCCTTAGTTCACTCCATGAATATCTTCCGAAACTTGTCCAGCAGGCTGGTTTCAGTGATTTTCTTGTCATCGAGCATGCCTTTCCTGTCCCGATCGAGCATCCGTTCGTTGAATATGGTCTGGATGTTTTCGTAAATGCGCGGCGATTTGGACAGAATCATGCTGAATCCTTCCCGGTCGACCACCAGGCAGCGGACAACGGTTTTCGCCGTGATATCGGCGGATCGGGGCTGTCCGGTAAGCAGGGCCATTTCCCCGAAAAAATCACCCTGTTCAAACTCGGCCAGGGTCTTGCCTGCAGATTCGACCACAACACTGCCTTCCAGAAGAATGAACAGGGCCGTGTCGCTCGAACCCTTGGTTACAATAACCTGATTCTGCAAAAACGACTTCATGCACGACGAACGAACCAGCAGATCAAGACTGTCTTCCGCCATCCCCTTGAACAGGGTGATGTTTTTGAGCATTTCGATAATGGCCGGGGTTTCATCGCGGGGCTGGTGATATTCCCTGCTTGCCAGGACACTCTGGGGATAGGGAATGGGAATATCTTCCTTGCGGAATTGATACCAGACGGCCGTGTTGATTTCGTCAACAGCCCGTCTGGCAGACTCGAACTGGCGGACATAAAAAATGATCCGGTATTGCATCCTGTAGGGACCGTACTCCATCAAACGGACAAGGGGGGGGAGGGGATTTGAGAATGATGGAGGATTTCTCGAGCACCTCCATGAGTGCGGTTTTCACCCGAATCGGAGGAATGGAAAAATCAACGCCGATTTCTATCTGCCTCCGGACATAGGGAATGGGCCGGTTGAAATTGATGAGGGTGTCCTTTGATATGCTGTTGTTGGGAATGAGCACGTAATCCCTGCTGATGGTCTTGATCTTGGTGTACCGCCAGCTGATCTCCACGACCTTCCCCTCGTTGGTGGCAACGGAGATCCAGTCTCCAATGGCAAAGGGCTTTTCGATCTGAATGAGCAATCCGGAGATGAGGCTGCCGATGGTATCCTGCATGGCAAAACCGATGACCGCCGTGAGGATGGCCGATGAAGTCAGAATGGAACTGGGATCGATGTCAAAGGCACTCTTGAGAACGACAACAACGATAACGATGAAAAAAAGAAACTTGGTCAGATCGATGAAAATATGATTGACCTGCTCCTTTTTGATCTTCTTGAGATAGATCTCAGCGTAACATCCGTCCAAAAAACGGATGACAACAAACCAGATCACCACGGCCTTGATAAAAAGAAACGGTATTTCAGGCACCGATATGCCCATTTTGGGAAAAACCATATACTCGAGGACATAGACGCTGATCAGGACAAAAAACCACTTCAAAAAACGGATAGCCTTGATGGCGATATTATATCGTTTAAAGGCAGCATCCAATCCAAAGGAGATCGCTGCATAGATGACCACTAAAACGACCAGCAAGAGCCAGGCGTCAAGGGAGAACTCGCCCAAAAAATCTGTAAAACCTTGAGAAACGTCCATAAAATCAAGACTCCATAACTATGAGCGATGAATACCCGTCACTGTGTTGACCCAATTGGAAAAAACGGTTTCAGCGAGATTTTCTGCACACTTTTGTACCGTATTGAATCTCCTAATCAAAACAACCAAAAAAGGCAAAGAGTCCCTGTGACCCTTTGCCTTTTTTTCAAGCACGTTCAATCGTTGTCCCTTACAGCTTATGCCAGGTCGATCTTTTCCTTGATATGATCGAAATCAAGCAGAGAAGCCACGAGATCACCCCCATGACGGATCTTGATAGCGTCCCGGAGCTTACTCCGGGAAAGAATGACCTCCATCTTCCGGGCCACGGTATAGGTGTCGTCCCGGACAACGATAAGCGGAATACCAAGCACCTCCGCGCGGGTCATGATGATGTCGTTGGGATAGAGATTCCCGGTCATGATCAGACATTCGCATGCACCTTCCAGAGCCACCAGATGCACATCGGAACGGTCACCACCGACGATGACTGCGGATCGTCGGCTTTTCTTGAAGTGGGTCATGAAGTTTTCCACCTGCATGGTTCCAATCAGAAAATTCTCCACAACCTTGTCCTTCTTGTCCTGAGCCGTGATCAATTGCCCGCCGAGTCGCTCGCAGAGATCTTCCACCCGAATGGCCCCCATGAGCGGATCGCTCGGAATGGTACCGAGAATATGGATGCCCTGCTGCTCGAAAAAAGGGATGAGCATGGTCGTCAATTCACTTGTAAAGGAAGCTGGAATATCATTGAGGATCGCTCCCAGAAACTGATCCCCCAGGCTTTCTTTCATGACCGCCAGATAATCGTATTTGAGTTCCTTGTCGAAACGATCGATGACCAGGGCCTGGAGCCCGAGACGCTTGACAATACTCACGCCGTCCAGGTTGCAGTACTTTCCGGAAAACATGCTTCCCGATCCGGAGACAATCATTACATCCTTGTCCTTGGAAAGCCGTGCATAGGCCTCTTCGATCCTGGGCATGAGATCTTCGGTCCGTCCGGAAAAGGCCTTGACCATAAAATCCTGGTCAACAACCACCGGCGTGACATCACTGGAATCACCCTCAAGACCCAGGACATCCTGAATAAAAAAAGCATCTTCATCGCCCGGTTTGCCGTCTTTCTTGAACGGCAACGCCCCAATGGGCTTCATGTAACCGACACGATATCCATCTTTTTGCAGTTTGAGACCCAGACCCAATGCGACAAGATTCTTGCCCGCATAGGCCGAGGTGGCTCCAACATAAATTCCATGCATAATGCCTCCAGGGGAGAATAAAAACAGGTCATCGGGGGAGTTCACAAGCAGATAAACCGATACATCCAGCTACTGAAAAATTGTTGTTGTCCGTAAGGACGTCGACGGTATCAATCCAGGGGAGCAAGGATCACCTTGGCATCTCCGATGATTGTTTGCTGATGATCCACATAAACCGGGCTCAATTCGAGCTCGAGTATTTCGGGGCAGTCCAAAGCAAGCTGGGATACCGTGAGCAGGACATCCTCCAGGGATTGCAGATGGGCACCGGGCTCTCCTTTTTCTCCGCGGAGAACGGGAAAAGCCCATGGTTCCCGGATGATATCGTGGGCATCCTGCAGACTCAAGGGAGCCAGGCGATGAGCGATCCCTCTGCGCTCATCGTCACACCCACCGTCGAGAGCAAAGGATATCAACGGGCCGAATTGCGGATCACGCACAAAACGAATGCAGACCGGCCGTGCCGTGGATACGGCCTTTTTTTGAATCATACAGCCGGAAATGAAGATTTCCGGCCAAAGACGACGAACGCCTTCGGTTATCTCCCAAAATGCCTCGTACACACCCTTGTTGTCTTCTACATCGACACATCGTGTTGTCCCCACCATATCCGCCTGAGGTGAGGCCAGTTTGAGGACGACGGGAAAGCCCATCTTCCGGGCCATCTTGGCGGCACTCTTGGCCGTTCGTGCCAGCTTCATCTCCCAAAAGGACAATTCATAGGCCATGAGCAGGGGTTGGGCCTCGGCACCCTGCAGGACAAAAATCCCTGACTGGCGTGCATCATCGATGATTTTTCTGATCTTGGGGCTATCCCGGCGGTAGCAGACCTCAACGGGATAGGGCTTACGCTGCCATACCAGATAATCGTGCATGGCTCGGGCTGTAAACACGGCCTGTTCCAGATGAGAATAGCAGGGTATCCCGCTTGATTCAAAAATATTTCGAGCGCTATCGGCTGTAGGACCACCAGGAATGCACAGGTACACCGTTTTATCGATATCTTTCAACCGAGTGGCCAGCGACCGGGCCAGTGCAATCATATTCATTCCTTGGCGTGGAACAATAACAACCATCAGAATATGGACCTGCGGGTCACTTCCCACGCATGCAACAACCCGTGACCAGTCCCGTGCACTGGCATCTCTTCCCATGACAACAGGTCCGGACGCGTCAACATGTCCGGGAATTATTTCGTCGATCGCATGGATTGTCTCTCTGGAATAACCGGGAAGCTCAAATCCGAAACCATCGGCAGCATCTGCAGCCAAAATGGCAAAACTGTCTGCATTGGTTACAATGGCGACATTGTTTCCCTTGGGCAGATCTTGATTGGAAAACCCCTTGAGCAGGGCGAGAAAAGAGGGAATATCCGGGGGAGAGATGATACCGGTCTGCCTGAAAACCGTGGCATAGGTCTTGGCGAACCCGAACATGGAGTCACGATGAAACAGCGCAGCGGTAGCTCCCTTTGGCGTATTGCCCGGCCTGATCAGGATCACAGGTTTTTTTTTGGACACGTCCTGAGCGGTTCGCAAAAATCCCGGACCATCCCCGATTCCCTCCATATATCCTGCGATGACGTCCGTATCCGGATCATCTCCCAGAAAGGCGAGCATGTCGGCTTCACTGACCCTGGACCGGTTCCCCAGGTTGATGCATTTGGAAAACCCGATCAGATCATCCTGGGCCAGGTCCAGAATGCTTTGGGTCATTGCACCCGATTGCGAAAAAAAAGCGATACGTCCCTGCAGGATGTCAGGCAGCGACAGGCTTGCGTTGACTCCCGCGACCGTGTTGACTAAGCCCATGCTTTTGGGTCCGACAAGGGTTATATCCCATTTGCGAACCAGGGCACCAACACGCTGCTCAAAAACAAATTCATCGGCCCGTGTTTCTGTCTCACCCGGTGCCAGACAGATCATAAAGGTGATTTTGACCGTACCCAGGGCCTCGACAATCGGAACTACGGCCGACATTTTCAAACAAATGACGGCCAATTCTATATCCCCAGGCAAGTCATCGACACGCTCGCATGATTGCAACCCGTGCACTTCCGCGCCACCGGGCACGACCGGTACGATCCGTCCCTGAAACCCCGAAGCAACGATCCGGGCCACGACGGACCATACAAGTCCCCCTTCATGACCGGATTCGCCGATCACGGCAATGGATCGTGGTGCAAAAAGTGGTTCAAGAGATGTCACTCGCATGGAAAAAACCTATGGAGCAATTCGTGGAAGACGGTGTTAAGGAAGTGGGAAGCCTGCAACGGGCTATCCATTATGAATTCTCGCAAGTCAAGCTTTTAGTCATGGCGCTCACGCACAGTTCCTTTGCCAATGAACACAATACACAAAGCAATGAGCGCATGGAATTTCTCGGTGATGCCGTTGTGGAAATCTGTATTTCAACGGAACTCTATAACAGATTTCCTGACATTCCAGAAGGGGAACTGACCCGGTTGCGAGCCAGCCTTGTCAGTGAACCCGGTCTGGCCCGAGTGGCCAAGACCATCGGGCTGGGAGATTTTCTGCTCCTGGGTCGGGGAGAGGTCGCTCAAGGTGGGAGGGAAAGGGATTCCGTTCTGAGCGACGCTTTGGAGGCTATTCTCGGGGCTGTCTACCTTGACGGGGGATTCAGGGCGGTTCAAAAATGCATCGCATCGCTGTTCGCCCCGTTCTGGCCCGAATACACGGAAAAACAGCGCCCCAAGGATTATAAAAGCAAGCTGCAGGAGTTGACCCAAAAATACGACAAGGCCCGACCGACCTACCAGCTCTTGTCCAGTGAAGGGCCTGAGCACGCAAAGGTCTATATTGTCCAGGTGAGCCTGCCTTCGGGGGAAACCCTGGTGGCAAAAGATACCAGCCTTAAAAAGGCCGAGCAAAAAGTGGCCCAAAGCGCCATCGAGCTCCTGGAGACAAGACGCTGACAACCCATGACGATTCAGGTGAGCTTTACAAAAAACAGAATGCAGAAAATTTATAGTGAGAGGTAATTACAATCGGTTAGCATGCATGCCTGTCTTTTCTTCCATGCACGGATCCGCACCCGGTGCATGGTTGCATCTCAGCATGGTGAGTCGTCAAAATACGGACCTGACCCATTGCAATAACTCTCGATTTTTTGAGAAGGAGAGACAAGATACGTTCTCAGACCGTATTCCCCTGCAAAGAGGGATCGCCTCCTTGCAGGGGTGCCTTGGTCATCAGCGCACGATATCCGAACATGAGGTCAAGCAGGAAACTACATTTATCCCTGAATGAGCTGCATGGCCATCTGCGGCAGGGAGTTGGCCTGAGCGAGCATGGCAACGGCCGACTGCGTCTTGATCTGCTGTCGGGTAAATTCTGTCATTTCCGAGGCAACATCCACGTCTGAGACACGGGATTCGGCCGCCTGGAGGTTTTCAGCCTGGATGTTCAGGTTGGCAACCGTTGCCTCGAGCCTGTTCTGCAGGGCACCGAGATTGGCCCTGATATTGTCCTTGGATATAATGGCCGCGTTCAGGGCTTCCAGGGCGTCCTCAGCCAGTGCCTGGGTCGAGATGGACCGCCCCGTGGCCGTTTCTGCGGCTCCCATCCCCAGTCCCAAAGCCGAAGCGGTGGCTGTACCGATCTTGATATCGTAGTAGTCTTCCGCCGAGTCGTTGCCCGTACCGAAATGGATCCGCAGAGCGCCTGTCGAGCTGAGACCGGTACCGTCATGATCCACATCGGAAAGATTCCCGTTCAAAAGATAGATACCATTAAAGTCCGTGGCATTGGCGATCCGCGAAATTTCCGAGGCCATGGCCTGGTATTCGGAATTGATGATGATACGCTGATCGGATGTGTAGGTACCGGTTGCGGCCTGTTCAGCGAGTTCCTTCATGCGGATCAGCTTTTCATCGATCACCCCAAGGGCGCCGTCGGCGGTCTGGATCAGTGAAATGGCGTCATTGGCGTTCCGGGTCCCCTGGTTGATGGTCGAGATGTCCGAGCGCATCAATTCCCGAATGGCCAGACCAGCAGCGTCATCAGCGGCGCTGTTGATACGCAGGCCCGATGAAAGTCTGCTGGTTGAGGTTGAAAGGCTGTTGTAGGAATTACTCAAATTCCTGGACGAATTCATCGCCATGAGATTGTGATTGATGACCAAAGACATGATACAAACCTCCTTGATAGGCTTATGTGCGTTTGTGCCCTACTAAGCAATCAAAGTGCCATCAAAAAAAAACTACGCTATTTCAAGCTAATAAAGTTCATACGAGGCATTTTTTTCCCATCAATTCTCAGGCAATGGTCAATTTTATATCTGTTGATCCAGGTGCTGAGTGTCAAAATTTCCGCACAAAACAATCAATGCGTACAGTGCATCTTTCGGATTTCAGAGAGATGGTCCTAAAGAAATTTCATTTTTGGCCGATTACCTTTTTAGAAAAAATAGCTACGACCACGATCCACCACCCAGGAGACCGTCATGGAACTGAACCTAGAAACCATCGAGTCAAAAAATAGGGAGATTACCGGCCAGGAATCAATCTCCCCGCCACGGCACGCAGAATTTCCCCAAGACCGGCCTCGGGAAGAAAAAAATCTGCAATCCCCTCTTTCCCGCGAAGACGCTTCCAGTGAACCCAAAAACATTCAGGAAGTGGAAATCGAAAAGGTCAGTAACGCCCTTGAACAATTCTGGGACGCCATGGGGGTCAGCCTGAAATTCAAGGTCGACAAAACCACCGAGATTATCCAGGTGGAGGTTATCGATCCCAGCTCTGAGAGGGTCATCAAAAAGATTCCCGAAGATGAGATCCTGCATATGGCCGCCTCTCTCAAGGAATCAGTGGGCTTTCTGGTGGATAGAAAATTCTAGAGACAGTTCATGATGGTTGATGCGTGGGGCAACACATACATGGCGGGAGCCAAGCAGCATGGCGGTATTGTGCCGAGCGGAATGATCGCTGTTTTATTCCAACATTTCAAGGCATTAAGCTTAATCATACTGCTTAAATGCACCCGCGCAACACCCCCTGGGCGTGCACCGTGCACCAGACCAATAAAAAGCCCCCGTGGAGATCTCCACGGGGGCTTTTTATTGGATCAGTTACATCCGGCTGAACAGCAAGTTACTTGCCCAACCACGCCTTGACCAATTCCGGATGCTCCTTGAGAAATCGCTTGGCATTTTCCAGAGGATCGGCATCGGGTTCCTGATTCCAGGCCATGAGCATCTGCAGCTGGTTGGGATTCTCATAGGCAAAACGGTCCAGAATGCCATAGACCTCAGGCATATCATCCTTCAGGCCCTTACGGACGATGGTATCGATATGCTCTTCTTCACCCAGGACGCCCTTGGGATCTTCAAGATACTTGAGGTCCCAGCGACCGAACATCCAATGGGGGGACCAGGCAGTGACCACGACCCATTCCTTGTTCTTGATGGCATTGGAAAGAGCCATGGTCATGGTTGCCCCACTCCCTTCAACCAACTCGAACTTGTTCAGGTTGTATTCTTCCATGACCTTCTCTGACAACCCCATGATACCGGCTCCGGGATCGATACCAATGATCTTGCCGTCGAACTTGTCCGCATTGGCGTTCATCTCGGTAATGGAATCGATGGTCACATAGGAGGGAACCGCCCAACCAAGACGAGCTCCGTAAGAGATTGGGCCCAGATTTTCAAGCTTGCCCTCGAGTTTTTCAAGATACGTGGCGTGGGTCACCGGCAACCAGGCCGTGACCATACCGTCCATGTCGCCCGCACCCACGGCCTGCCACATGGCGGCAGCGGCAACAGGATAGAGATCGACCTCATAGCCTTGATCTTCGAGCAAGGCCTTGACCAGATTGGTGCTGGCCGTGGCGCAGTCCCATTCGACATAGGCCAGCTTGACTTCGCCCTTACCAGCCAGAGACGGAGAAACAACCATCAGACTCAAGGCCAAAACGGCCATCAGTGCAACAACACATTTTTTCATTACATACTCCTTGTAATTGTTTGGTAATTTACATTGATTTTGAGGAACCGAACTTTTGCAGTATACGGTCCAAAACAATAGCTACAATAACGATTCCTATACCGGCTTCAAATCCATTGCCCATCTGCAGACGCTGAATGGCCTTCCAAACTTCGCCACCCAGACCTTTGGCACCGATCATGGAAGCGATAACAACCATGGACAGGGCCAGCATAACCGTCTGATTCACTCCGGCCATGATGGTTGGCGTGGCAATGGGGAGCTGAAGCTTGAATAATTTCTGCCACCGGTTGGAGCCAAAGGCATCGGCACATTCCACCAATTCACTGGGCACCTGCCGAATACCGAGACAGGTCAAGCGGATGGCTGGAGGCATGGAAAAAATGACCGTGGAAAAAATGGCCGCCACCTTCCCGAGTCCGAAAAAGGGAATGGCCGGGATCAGATAGACAAAGGCCGGCATGGTCTGCATCACGTCCAGGATGGGCATGATGACCCGATACCCGATGGTGCTCAATGCCGCGAGCACCCCGATGGGTATACCCAGCGCAATGGCGACCATGGTGGCCACAATGACCAACGAAATGGTGCTCACTGTGGCCGCCCAGAGATCCATGTTCCAGATGAGCAGAAATCCGAACAGGGTGAACAGGGCTACCCCGCGTTTTCTGGTCAGAACCAGGGCTATGCCCGCAAGGATCAGAATCAGGAGCCAGGGCGGCAGAAACATGAGACCGTCCTCGAGCCAGCCCAGAAGTTCTTCCATAATGGCGGAAAACCCCTTGGTAATAAACGAAAAATGTTCCACCAGGAAATTGATGACTCCCTCAATACAATCTCCTACGGGAATCGAGGGGATGTTGATTCCAAAAAGTATCATGAGTTCCTCCCTCTTTCAGCGATAGCTCCAATAAGGGATCCCCGAACAATAACCCCCTTGAGACGTCCGTTTTCTCCAACAACCGGCAAGGGATGTTGGATGTTCTGCATGATGCTGAACAATTCGTGAGCCGGAGCACCAGGCAGCACCGAAGTATAATCGGTGAGCATAAACTTGGTAATATCTTTTTCTCCGGCATCAATCATCTTGGCAGCGTCATCTGCTGAAAGGATGCCTACGAGTTTGTGTTCATCGTTCAGAACGAAAATGCTGGAGATCTTGTGCTTGCGCATCTTGCGCAGGGATGCCCGAGGTCCGTCGGTCTTCAGGTGTGCGGCGGTTTCGGACTTTTTCATGACCGATTCTGCGGTCAGCACCTTGGAGATGTCCACGTCCTCAACAAACCGACGCACATAATCGTCGGCCGGGTTGGTCAGGATTTCTTCGGCCGTGCCGGTCTGGACAATGGCCCCATCCTTCATGAGAATGATCCGGTCACCAAGTTTGAGGGCCTCATCCAGATCATGGCTGATGAACAAGATGGTCTTGCGCATCTCATCCTGCAGATTGAGCAGCTCATCCTGCATGTCACTCCTGATGAGCGGATCGAGTGCGCTGAAGGCCTCGTCCATGAGCAGGATATCGGGATCAAGGGCCAGGGCCCGGGCTAGGCCAACCCGCTGTTGCATACCGCCGGACAATTGCTTGGGATAGGAAGTCTCCCACCCCTTGAGGCCGACGCGATCCAGGCTGTTCATGGCTTTTTCCCGGCGTTCCTCCGGGTCAACCCCCTGAATCTCCAGACCATACTCGGCATTTTCAACGACTGTTCGGTGAGGAAAAAGGGCAAAATTCTGGAAGACCATGCCGAGCTTGGTCAACCTGACATTACGCAGGTCATCAGCAGACAAACCCACCAAGTCTTGTCCGTCGATAATCACCTCTCCGGCAGTTGGCTCGATCAGCCTGTTGATGCAGCGGACCAGAGTGGATTTTCCACTTCCCGAGAGACCCATGACGACCAGTATCTCTCCCTCTTCCACATCAAACGATACATTGCCGATACCCACGGTCTGGCGGGTTTTTTCAAGGATTTCATCCCTTGAAAATCCTTGATTGAGCAACTCCAACCCTTTGTCTGGATTGGACCCAAAAATTTTGGTAAGATTTTTAATGCGTATTTTTGACATTGTCACCTTCGGATTGTGGTTACAAGCAAAGAAAAGACTAGAGCCGGGCATCAAAGAAAGACGATCTCCATGAGGGTGCCTGCTCCAACCTTCCAAGGACAAAAATCAAAATTCATTCTTGTTCCCTTTACGAGCAGGATGTTTATTTAGCACAATTAACCGTGATGTCAAATACGTATTTTTTCTTAAACAATCATCTACAATCAATCTATACACATATTTTTTATTCAACTATAAATTATTGAACGTTTACTGCAGATAATTATTTTCGTATTTCCAGTTTAAAAAATAATTATTAAAAATATTAATAAGTTTTTACATAGCATTTTTTTGCAAAATGATCACAGTGTTAATTTACTGAACTTCTTCTGGACAAAGAGTACATCCAAAACATGAAATTTCATTCAAAAGGAAAAAATGCATTATTTTCAGCGGCCACATTCTTGAATGCATACCCTCCTGGTCAACGTTTGAGATCCCAAGCAAGGCCGTCCGTTTACCAATCGAGCGGACGCATCACCCCTGGTAAGTCCTGGATTTCTCGTTCTTTTCAAAGACCGGATTACGTGCATACGCTCAACATCCATTTCTGATAGGAAATTCTATCCTACCATGCCCAGAGAAAGTTCACAAGCAAATCATGTCCTTTTTGATTAAAAAAACACGGTCACTACCTTCTCTACTGCAATACACCCCTTTCTCCTTAAATGCCCAATGGTTCTGAAGAGGATCACATCGAGAGGACATCAAAATCATGTCGCCAACCAAAGAGTTTGGCTCCTGGTGCAGCTAATGCGGCCAAGCCGCAGTTTTAGGTTTTAAGTTTAAGCGGTTATAAAACTTTCTTGTTTTTTATGGCAGACTTTCACGAGTAAGGTACTAACAAGAATGTCTTCATCGCAGGATCATCACATACAGACAGCCCGCAGATACAGACGGCATCATGTCTGTATGACGTACTCGCATCGGTCACGTTGTTTTCATGCTGACTCTGTTTGCAAACAACCATTACGAAAAAAGCGTTTCCCTGGCACCTGGGAAACGCTTTTTTCGTGATTTGAACATTTGGTCAACAAACCGGTCTTTCCATATCTTTCCTTTTCATCTTCCGGATCTTGAGCTACAAGGCGATCAAAAATTTTGATGCTCCCACGGGATGTTGCATCTCATCCCGCTCATCTCTCAGATCATTACCAGCTCAAGGAGTCGACTCATGCCAAAAATCGGACTAATCCGTTGTGACAAAAACCTCGACAAATGCCCGCTGACAGGTTGTTTTACCTGCCTGCAAGAGAAAAAACAGGGCTTTGCAGGGTACGATGCAACCACCCTCACCGGGGTCATGACCTGTCACTGTCCTGGAGACGATATTGTGGCCAAGGCCAAACTGCTCAAGACAAAGGGTGCCGAGGTCATCCACCTGTGCACCTGTCTGTTCTGCAAACGGGAAGAAGGTACCACCTGGACACTTGGAAATGGATTCTGTGATCATACCGACGAAATGGCCCGGCGCATAGCCGATGAAGCCGAAATCACCTGTATCAAGGGTTCAGCGCATCTGCCAAAAGGATATGTTCCGGAAGTCTTCACACCCAGACCAGCTGATCTTTGAGCATCCGGGGCGAACCTGGCCAGCAACTACCTGAAAAAGGGGCGATTCGTGTACTACGAACCGCCCCTTTTTTACATCCGGATCTCATCAGCGAAAATCTCTCCAAATTGCGGGTGCTCTCCTGCAGAGGCGAGAAGATTATGAGGGGTGGGGCAAGTTGGCACTCAATATGCCCACGATGAGGGATATGGTATGTCCAGAGCAAATTACCTATACATCCAGGGTGTCGAATGTTGCTTTTTGCAAATCAATAATCAACATTCTTCCAGCAAGAGCTGGTTGTTTGCCCGTTAAAAAAGCAATGGTCTCGGCACATTGCACAGACGCGATGGTCGCTGCCGCAGGTGCCAGACTCCCCAGGACATTTTCCGCATCCTGGGCATCGTCCGCCTGCCACAAAAAATCGAGAGCGGGACCGCCCGGAAGCATCGTAGCTGCAATGCCTGTCCAGCCAGCCAGAGCTCCTGTGACCAAAGGGATTTGCGCTTCCATGCATGCACCGCTCAATTTCCGGTGGGAGGATATTCCTCCCAGGGCGTCCACGACAATGGATGTATCTGCAATGTACCGGGCAAATTGGTTTTGATCCAAAAATTCCGGTACAATCTTGCAAACAATGGTCTTATCGATTCGCTCCACCCTTTTCCGAGCCGCCTCCGCCTTGAGCGAGCCCATGGAATCTTCCAGACACAGAAGCTGTCGATTCAGATTGGAGGGTTCAAATCTATCGCCATCAACAATTGTCAGTCGTCCGATGCCAATGCGTGCCAGCAATTCGATAACATATCCCCCAAGTCCACCCGCTCCGGCCACGAGAACGTGGGACTGGTGCAATTTCTCCTGATCCTCGGCACTCAGCGATTTTTTATTCGTGGCATATCGCTTTGCAAACGGTGACCACCCATGGCTATCCATCATCCCCCTCCCACCGGCGGAAAGATTCCCACCCGATCACCCGGTTGGATCTGATAGGACCAATCGGCTTGGACCTTCCCATTGACGAACACCAGACGGACCTCCTTTGCTGGAACCCCAAGATGTTCGAGAAGTTCCTGAATTCTCGCGCCTTCACTGACATCCATGCTCCCGTGCGCAGGTCCATAGGACGCCAGAGTGGCGAAGCATTGAACATCTACTTGCATCTTCATCTCTCCTGAAACGAAAAGGCGGCCACAGGCCGCCTTTTCGTTGATCGCATTTCACGCTTTTGTATCGGACATTACGCCCTGGCCTTCTGCAGATCATCAATGGAGTATTCCCACCGGGTATGGTGCGGCGGCAGGGTTTCCTTGCTGAAGAATTCGGGCAATTGATCCTGGGCCTTGGTGAACCCTGCAGCCTCGTTAAAGGCATATTCATCCTTCAGCACGCTGATCCCCACCGGGGCCACATCGGAAGCCTTGAAGTCGATCCCATACTTCGCACTGATCATCTTGGCAATAACATCCAGCGAGTCCTCCGTGTCCAGGACCGCAAAGGCCACAAACAGGCACAGTCCCGTGGAATCCACCGCAGCCGTGGCTATCTGGAGATTCTTGGAAACCTCGATATTATCGTCCGTACTCTTCAAGGGATCGATGTCGCCACCAACCTTGAGAATATTCTGACATACGGCATAGCCGGCAGTATGGTCGGCCCCCATGGGGGTTGTGGCGTAGGTCACACCGACCCCCTTGACCGAGCGGGGATCATAGGCAGGCAGGGCCTGCCGCTTGACCACGGGAATGCGTTCCACCCCAAAGGCCTCACCGGCAAAGGCAGTGCCGTTACCCATGATCTGTCCCAGGGGATCCTTCTTGTCATAGATCTTTTTCAAGAGACCTATGGCCGCCTGGCTGTCTCCCCAGGGAATGACTCCGCCGTCCATGGCCATGGCGACGGCATTGCCCATATCAATGGTGTCCAGACCGAGATCGTCGCAGAGACGGTCCATCTGGGCGATGGCGTCGATATCATCGATCATGCTGTTGGCCCCAAAGGCCCATACGGTCTCGTATTCAAAACCGGAGGTCAGGTACTTGCCTTCCTTGTCATTGTATGACTGGGAGCATTGAATCACACATCCGGGATGACAGCCTTCCTTGACCCTGCCACCGCGAGCATTCATGTACTCGACCATTTTCTCGCCGGTGATTCCGGCAACACCCTCGAATCTACCATCACGGAAATTTTTGGTGGGCAATGCACCGGCCTCGTTGATGATATTGACCAGGATCGACGTCCCGAATGCAGGGAGTCCCTGGCCAGTGACCGGATGATTCCGCAAAATCTCAGCCCATCGTTTGGAGGCCTCCTTAAAAGCGTCCTTGTCCGCATACTCCGAACCGGTTCCACCGGCATCGTCGATGACCAAAGCCTTGACCCGCTTGGATCCCATGACCGCACCAAGACCGCCGCGGCCTGCAGCACGAGCGGGATTTCCCTTGGGATCGGTGAACTGAATGGAAGCAGCGAGCCGACAGGTCTCTCCAGCTGGACCAATAAGCATGACCCCGGTTTTCTCACCATGGGTCTTGAACAATTGCTCGGAAACAGAGTAGGTACCACCCCCTTCGAAACCAGAGGCATCCTCAAAGCTGACACCATCTTTGGTGATTTTAATGGTACATAGAGGTGCATCCTTGGCTGGCTTGTCCTCCATGACAATCGCCAGCAGATCAAGCTTGGCCATCTTCAGGGCGATCAGCCCCCCTGAATTGGATTCCTTGATACCACCGGTCAAAGGAGACTTGGCGCCAACCGATATGCGCCCGGAATTGGCCGCAATGGTCCCGGCAAGCAGCCCGGTAGCTACGATCAATTTATTGTCCGGCCCGATGGGATTGCAGGTTGGCGGAATCTCGTTCAGAATCATCCTCGATGTCAGTGCCCTGCCTCCAAGACCTGCATACTCTCCGAGTTCCTGATACTCATACGTCCTTTCCCGCGTGTTGATCCTCAGTATCCGTACCATAGACTACTCCTTTACGTGTATCCCGTTGCCATTGCGGGGATTGCTTGAGGGATGGATCCTCGCAACCGTGTTGTGCAAGAGATCATCCTTTTTGATTTACAGATAATCTCATTTTACTCCGATATAAGGGCATGTAAAGATTTTTCAAAAATAACTAGCGGGGTTTATTGACATATGTCATTATTGACACCCACCCGTTAGTGGTCTCTGTCTTTTTTCGATGACTTGACGCGCATATATTGATCAACGGGCGAATTTGGGGCATCAGGGATGAAAAGGTGTTCAGGCTATCAACTCCGGTCCCGCTCCTGTCCACCCCCTTGCCAGTCACCTCCAGCACCTCCAAGGAATTCATGAATCAATCAAGCATCCTTCTCGAATCAGGCACCAACGAACTCGAACTCGTGGAATTTTATCTTGATGAGACCATTCCGGGGCAATCGTCACCCTATCGGGGGCATTATGGGGTCAATATTGCCAAGGTCCTGGAAATCATCAAGGCGCCGGCCAAGGTCATCGAACTCCCCGATGCCCGACACCCGGCCATAAAAGGCGCTTTCAACCTGCGCTCAAAAGTCATTCCTCTCATCGACCTGCACAAATGGCTGCAAAAGATCCCCCCGGAAAACGAAAACTCCAACGCGATTGTCACGGAATTCAATAAAATCGTGAACGCATTTCTCATTTCCGGGGTCAATCGGATCCACCGGATAGGATGGGATGAGGTAAAACCTCCCGATGATTATTTGGGAAGTTTTTCGAACAACCCCTTCACTGGCGTGGTCCAGATCGATGAAAAGATCATTTTTCTGCTCGATCTGGAAAAAATCATCGATGAACTCAATCCAGAAATGAGTCTCAAGAATAAACCCTTACACAAATTCGAACATACCAATCGATACAGGGCCCTGGTTGCCGATGATTCCTCCGTAATCAGAAACATGCTCAAAAGCTATTTGGAACGGGCTGGTTTTGATGTCGAAACAGTCAACAATGGCCAGGAGGCCTGGGACCGGCTCTTGCAGATCAAGCAGCACGCAGAGGCCGATGGTGTCCGGGCCATCGACATCATCCAGGTCGTTGTCTCGGATATTGAAATGCCCACCATCGACGGTCTGAACCTGACCAAAAGGATCAAATCCGATCCCGTGCTCAAACATCTTCCGGTCCTTCTCTTCTCATCTCTGATCACCGAACGGCTCCGTCACAAGGGCGAAGCCGTCGGGGCCGATGACCAGATTTCAAAACCCGAGATCCAGCAGCTGGCCATGCGTGCCGAACAGCTGATTATCGACTATCAGCAGCGAACCTGAACACCCTTACAACATATGGAACATGGGTATCCAGACCCGGCAGTGAAGACAGGCTGGATACCCAGCTGTCCAGCCCTGCGACAGTTTTCACCCGCACATCCCTGCTCCGGGCTCCGGTTCAGGAATCCAGATCCTTTTAGCAACAATTCCAATATATTCAGTACAGACACCCCGCTCCATCCAGCTGTTTGACCTACCCGGTTCTTTCGCGTATTTATTTATGTTATTTAAATACCTATTCAGCATGTTTTACTGGATATTCTTAATTTTCCCCAGTAGGTAAAAAACATATTGAGCAAGCACTTAAAAAATCGGAACGAGCAGTTCCGACCAAGGAGTCACCACATGTCACTGTTTCCAGAACTCAAAATCGGCGACCTGGTCGCCAAAATCCCCATTATCCAGGGCGGTATGGGGGTTGGAATTTCCCTGTCAGGACTTGCCTCGGCCGTGGCCAAGGAAGGCGGTATCGGGGTCATTGCCTCGGCCATGATCGGAATGTGCGAAAAGGATATCGGATCCGATTATCGCCAGGCCAATATCCGGGCGCTGGCCACTGAAATCCGTAAAGCCCGGGAAAAGACATCGGGAATTATCGGGGTCAACATCATGGTCGCTCTGAACAATTTCGGCGACATGGTCACCACGGCGATCAGGGAAAAGGCGGACCTCATCATTTCCGGGGCGGGTCTTCCCCTGGACCTTCCCAAGTATCTTCCCGAGGGCGCCAAGACCAAACTGGTCCCCATTGTTTCCTCGGGCCGGGCGGCCAAGATCATCTGCAAAAAATGGCTCTCCCGTTTCAAATATTTACCCGACGCCATTGTTGTCGAAGGACCCAAGGCCGGTGGACATCTGGGGTATAAGCTCGAAGAAATCGATGACCCGGCCTACAGCCTGGAAAATACGGTTCCCGACGTCGTCAAGGCCGTCGCCCCCTTCAACACCCCTGAGAAACAGATTCCGGTCATTGCCGCAGGTGGTGTGTATGACGGAGCAGACATCCTCAAGTTTCTCAGACTCGGAGCCTCTGGCGTTCAGATGGGCACCCGGTTCGTGGCCACCCACGAATGTGATGCGGACCTGGCTTTCAAGCAGGCCATGGTCGATGCGGGAGAAGATGATCTTGAAATCATCAAGAGCCCCGTGGGCATGCCCGGAAGAGCCATCAAGAATTCCTTTTTGGAAGACGTCAAAAACGGGATGCGCAAACCCTTTAAATGTCCTTTCCACTGCATTCTCACCTGTGATCACACTAAAAGCCCCTATTGCATTGCCATGGCCCTGGTGAACGCAAAAAAAGGACTGCTCAAACACGGTTTTGCCTTTGCCGGGTCCAATGCCCCCCGGGTCAAAAATATCATTTCCGTACATGAGTTGTTCGAAAACCTGAAACTCGAATTCCAGGAGGCCCTGAAAAACTCCCCAGGTTGTCTAACTGCAGCTTCGTAGTTGTGAGAGACCAGGTATCTCAACCCAATGATACAAAATACAAAAAGCCGGCCCCAGATTCTGGGACCGGCTTTTTGTATTGAGCGTGAATCGGCGGAGCTGTCTTACATCATGCCGCCCATGCCACCCATGCCGCCCATGCCACCGGGCATTGCAGGCATGTCGCCCTTTTCCTCGGGCTTCTCGGCAATGGCTGCCTCTGTGGTCAGGAGCAGGGAAGCCACGGAAGCAGCGTTCTGAAGCGCTGTCCTGGTGACCTTTTTGGGATCGATAACCCCAACCTTGACCAGATCTTCAAATTCGCCCGTGGCGGCGTTGAAACCGAAGTCGTCCTTGCCTTCGCGAACGCTATTGACAATCACGGCGCCTTCAAAACCGGCGTTGAGACAAATCTGGCGGATGGGAGATTCCAGAGCGCGGCGAACAACCTCGACACCGGCGGTCTCGTCATCGTCGGCGGCCTTGACACCGTCGAGTACCTTCTGGGCACGAATCAGGGCGACACCACCACCGGGAACGATACCCTCTTCCACAGCAGCGCGGGTTGCGTTCAGGGCGTCTTCGACACGAGCCTTCTTTTCCTTCATCTCGGTTTCAGTGGCTGCACCGACATTGATCACGGCAACACCACCGACGATCTTTGCCAGACGTTCCTGGAGCTTTTCGCGGTCGTAATCGGAAGTGGTGTCCTCGATCTCGTTGCGAATCTGCTTGACCCGGGCCTTGATGTCCTCAGCCTTGCCGGCACCGTCGACAATGGTGGAGGTTTCCTTGTCAATGACCACACGCTTGGCACTACCAAGATCACTCAGGGTGATGTTTTCCAGCTTGATGCCCAGATCATCAGAAACGACCTGGCCGCCGGTGAGCACGGCAATGTCCTGGAGCATGGCCTTTCTTCTCTCACCAAATCCCGGAGCCTTGATGGCCACGACATTCAGGGTGCCACGCAATTTGTTCACGACCAGGGTGGCCAGGGCTTCGCCTTCGATGTCTTCGCCAATGATGACCAGAGGCTTGCTCATCTTGGCAACCTGCTCCAGAACGGGCAGAAGTTCCTTCATGCTGGAAATCTTCTTCTCGTTGATCAGAATCAGAGGCTCTTCCATCTCGCAGACCATCTTGTCCGGATTGGTCACGAAATAGGGAGACAGGTAACCGCGGTCGAACTGCATGCCCTCGACAACGTCCAGGGTGGTGTCAAAACCCTTGGCTTCTTCAACGGTGATGACCCCTTCCTTGCCGACCTTGTCCATGGCCTCGGCAATGATGTTGCCGATGGTGGCGTCATTATTGGCGGAAATGGTACCAACCTGGGCGATTTCCTTGGGGTCGCGGGTCGGCTTGGCAACCTTGTCCAGCTCGGCAACGACGCTTTCAACGGCCTTGTCGATACCGCGCTTGATGGACATGGGATTACGACCTGCAGCAACCAGCTTGACGCCTTCCTTGAAGATGGACTGGGCCAGAATCGTGGCGGTGGTGGTACCGTCACCAGCGACATCAGAGGTCTTGGAAGCGACTTCCTTGACCAGCTGTGCGCCCATGTTCTCGAACTTGTCTTCCAGCTCGATTTCCTTGGCAACGGTTACGCCATCCTTGGTGATGATGGGAGCGCCAAAGGACTTCTCGATGACTACGTTACGACCCTTGGGGCCGAGGGTGACCTTTACGGCATCGGCCAACTGATCAAGACCAAGCTTGAGACTCTCTCTGGCCTTTTCGTCAAATTTGATGATTTTGGAAGCCATTGTATGTATCTCCTTTGTTGCAATCGAAGTGATAAACTAACTATGAAACAGATGTTCCCATACCTTTGTTCAGCGGTACAGGGGCGACCATTTGTTGCTGTTGGTATCTCGGGCCTATGCCTCGATAACAGCCAGGATGTCGTCTTCACGCATGATCAAGAGTTCTTCGCCCTCGATCTTGATTTCAGTGCCGGCATACTTGTTGAAGATGACCTCATCCCCTTCCTTGACGCCCATGGGGATAGTCTTGCCATCGTCAGCCGTCTTGCCGGGACCGGCGGCCGTGACCTTGCCCTTGATGGGTTTTTCCTTGGCACTGTCCGGGATGATGATGCCACCCTTGGTTACTTCTTCTTCCTCTACCCGTTTTACCAGGATACGGTCGTGAAGTGGTCTGAGTTTCATTGTTTGTTCCTCCAATAGTAGGTTGATTGATAACGAGGTTTGTTAGCACTCGACAAAATCAAGTGCTAACAGAGACGGATTGTAAGCATCGCAAAAGAAATTACAAGGACGATTTGAAAAGATTTTTAGATCTTTCAACGTCACCAAGACCTGTTTACAGGGATCAACAAATTATTGCTAACTATTTTTCGAAAAAACTAAAAAAAGCTCCTTTTTTCTCTTTTTTTTGAACACGGTCCATCCCATCCGACTTTTATTTTTATTTTGACAAAACCGCCATACTTGGGCACGTGAAGACGTTTTGTTGCAGCCGTTGATCCTCCATGATTCCGCCATCGCTCTCCCTTTTGTCTGACAAAATTCGTGCTGCCACAACGTAAACCACGTCTTTTCCCGATATAATGTCCTATCAGTCAGGAGTTATCGTTCATGTTCGACGTAAAATTTGTCCGCGGCCATGTTGACCAAATTACCGAGGCCCTGAATAAAAGGCGCGCCTCCATTGACCTGGCATCCTTTCTCGAAACAGATGCCAGACGCAGGCAACTGCTCGGCGAAGTTGAAGAACTCAAGAGCCGAAGAAACAAGGCCTCTGGGGAAGTCGCCAGGAAAAAACGAAACAAGGAAGATGCCTCGGGACTTCTTGCAGAGCTCTCCGAACTTTCGACCCGGATCAAGGTACTCGACGAGGAACTCAAGGAGGTGGATGGAGCGACCACGGCATTTTTGCTGACCCTTCCCAACATCCCTCACGAGGATGTACCCGTGGGCAGGGACGAAAACGAAAATCGGGAAGAAAAGACCTGGGGTGAGAAACCCGGCTTCTCTTTCACCCCCAGGGAGCATTGGGAAATCGGCACCAATCTCGGCGGGTTGGATTTTCCCCGGGCCGCCAAAATAACGGGCAGCAGGTTTGTCGTCCTCAAAGATTGGGCCGCACGCATGGAACGGGCCCTGACGAGCTTCATGATCGATGTGCATACCCAGGAGCATGGGTATACCGAGATCATGCCCCCGGCGATCATCAACAAAGATTCCCTGCTTGGTACCGGTCAGCTGCCAAAATTCGCTGAAGACCTGTTCAAACTGGAAAACAGCGATTATTATCTTATTCCCACGGCCGAAGTTCCACTGACCAATCTTTTTCGGAATGAAATCCTTGATGAGGCAGATCTCCCCACAGCTCTGACCGCATTTACCCCCTGCTTCCGATCAGAGGCCGGCTCCTACGGCAAGGACACCAAGGGCATCATCCGCCAGCACCAGTTTGACAAGGTGGAGATGGTCAGAATAGCCCATCCGGATCATTCCTATGAAGAATTGGAGCTCCTCCTCTCCCATGCCGAAGCCATCCTCCAGAAACTCGGTCTCCATTATCGGGTGGTTACCCTGTGTACCGGCGATCTGGGATTCTCCGCGGCCAAAACCTATGATATAGAGGTATGGCTCCCGGGTCAGGACACATACAGGGAAATTTCATCCTGCTCCAATTGTGAGGATTTTCAGGCCCGAAGGGCTAATATCCGGTTCAAGGCCAAGGGGAGCAAAAAAAACCGTTTCGTGCATACATTAAACGGTTCCGGTCTGGCCGTCGGACGGACCATGGTGGCCATTCTCGAGAACTATCAACAGGAAGACGGTTCCGTCGTCATCCCGGACATTCTCCGCCCGTACATGGGCGGCATCGATGTCATCTATCCAGGATAATCAATTGTCAGACAACGAAGCACCCAATCCGCCCTCATCCGGCGAAACCATGCACACCAAGATGGAAACAGCTCTCGGAAAAATCAAATATCTAAACGGGGTCCGACTGCAGCGGGCCATTGTGGCCGGAGCCGACTGGGTCGTGGCCATGCAGAAACATCTCGACGCGATCAATGTCTTTCCGGTTCCCGACGGGGATACCGGAAGCAATATGGCCGCGACCATGAAGAGTATTGCCGAACGGGCCAAGGAAAACCTCGACAAATCCCTGCACCGGGTCAGCGATGCCTTGGCCGATTCCGCCCTCATGGGTGCCAAGGGGAATTCCGGCGCCATCCTGGCTCAGTTTTTTCAAGGTCTTTCCGAAGGACTCAAAGGCCACGGCAAGGTTACCACCGAACGTTTCGGCCAGGCCGTGCATGTGGCTGCCCAAAAGGCCCAGGAAGCCATCTCCTCCCCCCGGGAAGGAACCATTCTCACGGTCATCAGGGAATGGTCGGAGAGAGTTCGTGAAAATTGCAAAAAAACAGCGGACTTCGACGAACTGCTCCGAGACTCTCTGGACTGGGCCCAGCAGGCTTTGGATCGTACACCGGAACAGCTGGCCTCTCTGAAAAAAGCCGGTGTCGTGGATGCCGGTGCCCAGGGTTTCGTGTACATGCTCGAAGGCATTGTCAGCTTTCTGGAAAAAGGTGACCTGGCAGCCTCGAAGCTGGATGCCCAGCGCAATGCCGAACTCGATGTCGTCCCCCTGATCGGGGAGGATTTTTTCGATGACCATGAAGACTCCCCTTTCAGATATTGCACAGAATGTTTCGTGGCCGGTGAGAACATCGATATCCCGAAACTGCGCAGCGATCTTGCAACGCTGGGAGACTCCCTGATCGTTGCCGGTTCCTCCTCCAAGGCCAAAGTGCACATCCACACAAACATCCCGGCCAAGGTCTTTGAACTCGCTGCCAGGGAAGGTGAGTTTCGGGAACAAAAAATCGACGACATGAATCAGCAAAACCGTGACGCGCATCGCACAGACGCGGCCAGGGTTGCAGTAGTCGCGGACACGGGGTGCGATATCCCCAAAGAATTATGCGAAAAATACAACATTCATTTCATTCATCACAGCATCCTTTTCGGGGACAGCGAGACCTATCTCGATCAGCTGGGCATCGAACGGGAAAATTTCTACTCCCGGCTTCGGGATTTCAAGACTTCTATCCGAACCTCTCAGCCCACACCCACCCAGTTCAAACGGATATATTCCTTTCTGCTTAAATATTTTGATGCCTGTGTATCCATCCATCTCCCCGCAGCCCACAGCGGAACTATTCACGGAGCCCGCAGGGTGGCATCCGAATTCGATGGCAAGGTGGCCATCGTGGACAGCACGTGTAACTCCATGGCCATGGGGTTGGTGGTTCTCGAGGCGGCCAAGGCAGCCAGTCAGGGCAAAGACCAGCAGGAAGTCGTGCGCATCGCAGAAGATGCCGCCGGCAAGGCCCGGGCCTTCTTCTGCTTCGATACCCTCAAATACCATCTCCGGGGCGGCAGATTGAGCAACTCAGCTGGCAAGATCGCTTCCGCTCTGCAACTCCGCCCGATCATCACCTTCAAAGAGGACGGGGTGGTCAAACTCGGTGGTGTTGGATTCTCCAGATACGGGGTTCGCAAAAAAACCTGGGCAAAGACAAAGAAAGCAGCCATGGGGAAAAACAACCTCCGCTTCTCCGTGGCCCATGCCGATAACCCCGAGCTGGCAGCCTGGTTTGTCAAAAAAATCAGAGAGACCTTTGATACTGGAGATATCCCGATTGTCGAGGCCTCCTATACCCTGACCAGTCATGCCGGCCCAGGAGCGGGCGGGATCGGATTTATCGGCGATTGAAAGCCACGCAGCCTCACAAATTAAAAATGTTTTTTATCCTGTTTTCACCTTGACAGTGAGAAGGCGAATCTATAGAAGCTTTTTTTCGCAACACGGGCCGTTAACTCAGTCGGTAGAGTATCTGCCTTTTAAGCAGAGAGTCGCAAGTTCGAGCCTTGCACGGCCCACCACTCAATGTCCCCATCGTCTAGTGGTCTAGGACGCCGGCCTCTCACGCCGGTAACGCGGGTTCAAACCCCGCTGGGGACGCCATACATGTCAAAGGGTTACAGAACAACATTCTGTAACCCTTTTTGCATTCCAACTATCCTCTTGCAACCACCGGCATCGGCTGCAGCCTAATCGCTCAAGGGAACCTTCCTGCAGATCCATTTCAGTGAGCGGTCGCAGGTCGCTTTGCAACCACACACCGGCCAGGACCTTATTGCGTGAAGCATCCCGGTCGACCGAGCCTCCTTCTTTCGGACGGCGTCCTGCCTTCCCTTCCCCCTCGATCAAAACCACTCAAACGACATAGGTCACCTGCACCCGGCCCGCATCATGGGCACGCTGGAAGGATCTGCTGAAGGTACTGGCCTTCCTGGCCGTCTGCCTGCCCAGATAGACCCGGTCGGGGCGATATCGCCTGACCAATTCCAGAGCTGTGCGTTCCGGAACCGCGGTTTCCGCAACCCGCAGACTCCATTGCACATGCTGGAGACGACACCGGATCAGCCCCTGGGCGAGTTTGCGGTATAGATTGCCTGCAAACCGTTCGCGATGTCCACTGGGGAGGTTGCCCGGGATCAGGCCGACGAACAGCAAAAGACACGGCCCTGCAACTGCCCGGCGGATGACGGCATCGAACAGGGGCGCGGCTCGCTCATCATCCGAGATAAAAACCATGAGGTGCTCTCCGCCCTGCCCGTCACGAGAAGGGAGAAAGGCTATCTGCTCGACGTCGCAACCTTCCCCGTATTCCTGCAGAAGGGCTGCCGCTTCACGGGCTGTGGGACGATCAGAGGGATTGTTGGCCAGGCAGGCCATGGTCAGGTCATAGACAGGGCGTGGGAGTTCATGTGCAAAAGGCATGGGGCCTGGTTTGACAGAGCCGGGGAAGGCCCGTCGAAACAGGAGCTTGGGTGCATCAAACGGCAATGTTCCGGTAAAAAGCAGATACAGGAGCGCACCCACCCCGTACATATCCTGCTCGGGACCATAGGGGTCACCCCGCAGGGATTCGGGAGAGGAGCAGGCGGGTGTGTTGCAGGAAAACAGGGAGTCGGCCCAGAAATCATCCCATTCCTGACAGCAGGCCGCTCCAAAGTCACTGAGCTGAAGGATCGTGTCGCTTATCCGAACACAGGAAGGGGTGAGATTTCTGTGCACAATGCCGGAGTCGTGGAGACAGAGAATGCGGGAGGCAAGCCAGGATGCGGCCCGGAGCCGGGCCGCAGGCGGTCGGTATGCGGCTTTGAGCCAGGTGGTCAGGGAAACACCCTCGGGCATGGGAGAGATCAGTCCGCCCCGCCACTCCTCACACGGCCAGACATAGCCGGGATGCGGCGACAGATCGATAAACCGGGCCTCGTTCTGCCAGCGCAGAAAGGCATGGGTGTCCAGGCCGTAGAATTGTTTGAGCAGGTAAGGCCGTGAACGTCTGCGGCCGAGGTAGTACAGATTGCAGCGTCCCTGATCGAGCTGACCAGTGACAAGGATGGACCGGATGGAGTCCCCCGCCTGAAGAGGGGCCGGAAGGCTTTCCCGAAACGCAACATTTTCCAAGGCGCTCCACATGGTTCCTCCGCTCGGCATGGCCCGACAGGCAGGCACGCAACCGCTGCCTGTCCGGACGAGTCTGATGGTTTACTCCCCCATACCCCAACTCATCCGGCGAGCCAACACCCTAACGATGCAGCCGCAGAAAAACACGGAACCCGCAAGAACCTTGAGAAAAACCTAGAATCCCGACTGACTCTGGATTTCGGCTTCTCGATATCCAAGAAAATCGTTGCGCCTGATAACGGCGTACACCAGGGCCGCCAGGGTTGTGCACGCAAAGGTGCCCACAAGGACCGGAGAGGACCAGTCCACATTCAGCCACCAGTCGCCCGAGGCTTCGCGGACCACGGTCAAGAAGACGCCGGGCCAGCCGTTGACCACCCCGAGGTATTGATAGAGCAGGGTGAAGCCCCAGGTGAGATAGGTGATGGCCCCCAGACCCACGATGAAATGACGGAACATGTTTTTGAACAGCCTGGTATTCATCTCTGCCTCCTATGCGCCGTAGTAGAACCAGCCCACGCCGAGAATGACGATGAGCAGACATTCAAGCACGGTCAGTTTGAACATGAATCCGCTGATCCTGCGCTGGGTCGGATTCATGGTCAGCATGACCTTGTCCATGAACAGCCGCCAGATACGATGCTTCAACCCATTGGATTCGTGCAGTCGATAGTATTCACGCAGGCTGGGCAGCCAGTACTGCATGGTCCTGGCTGCATCTTCTGCAGAGAAGGGGCCGTTCTTTTTGTCCATGCTGAACGACAAACAGGTATTCTGCCCATTCTCACAGGAACGGGCGGCCAGGGTCAGACCGATCTCCGGAAAAACCGCCTTAAAGGTTCCTTTATCGACCGTGAATTCGGGGGTGGTCCTGAATTCGGTTTCCACGAGTACGTCTTCCACGGGAAAACCGGTCCCCTTGTCCTTTTCAATGTGCCAATGCGGGTTAAGACGCATCAGGGTCTTGCTTTCGAGTTTTTTCCAAAAGGATTCATTCCACGGCAGGTTGGTTTCCATCCAGACATTGGCCGGGGGAAGTTCCTTGACGGGCGTGCGGGCCCGCTCTCGACGATCTATAGTCTCAGCTGCATAGGTCATGGCGCCACCACCAGAGGGCATGGCATCTGCGGATGCAGACGCCTGTTTTCGAAACGGTCCTTGAAGCCGGGAGCCTGTTCATGCTGCCAGGCACCCATGATCACCACATCGGCATCCACCTCTCTGGCCGCCTCGGCAAGTACCTCTTCGAGCTTGCCGGCCTTGCTCAGAAAATCGATGTCAACACCCTGAAACTCCTGGCGCAGTCGATCCCAGAGCATGCCGATCTCTCTGGATATCTCACCGGCCACATAGGAACCAAAGGTATTGCGCGTGGTGGAGGTGTTCAGCCAGTCGTCACAGGTCATATCACCCCAGGCCTCGTTGATGATGGACAGGATGGTGACCTTTGCGCCATAGCGATCGGCCCATTCACGGGCAAGGACTTCGGCCTTGCGCGCGCCGGGCGTTCCGTGTGTGGTGAGGAGGATATGCTTCATAACGGGATTTCTTCTTTGTTATTCGTTCGGGAGGGGACGCACGTCCCCTCCCGAACGGTCATGTATGGAGTGGGTTAAACCATCCACTTGGTGAACAGCAGGACCAGGAAGGTTACCACAAGGACCAGGCCCAGAGCGGTAAGGTCCTCATTTTTTTCGGAAGCGAACACGGACAGGGCGCGTTCTTCATTCTGTTCCTGATCGGCATTGTTGACTTCACAATTGATATCGGATTGTGCCATTATCTTTCTCCTTTAATGAAGGACGACGTCTTTGACAAAATACATGACGACAATGAAGGACAGGGTTGCCTTGGCCACACCGGAGATGCCCCCCATGACCAGCGGCCATCCCCCGGCCTGGGCAAGGGACTTGCGGGTGATCTGCATGCCCAGACCGATAAGGCCGTAAGCAAAGAACCAGATCATGCAGTCGGTCAGGGTAACAACGGTCTTGGACTTCTTCTGAACCTGCTTGACAGCGTGCTGAACGGCAGACGTAACGTCTGCGGACAGGGTCAGTTCACCCCCCTTGACTCGGGCAAGGATGGATTCCAGACCACGCATCCGTTCACGGGCGGTCTCGTCGAAAGCCTTCTTGTTGTCGCGATCCGCGAAATTTCCCGCGATCTGATGCTGGTTGACCAGATCGTCAAATGCGGCCTGCTCCTCGGCATTGAGCCCGACGACCTGGGCGTTCTGCAGCACGGTCAACTCCTCGGGAGTAACCTCGGTACGCTGGTTATAGCTGAAATCGAGGTACTTGCCCTTGTAGTGATCCGCAGGGGAGAAGACACCGAAAGAGGACATGATGAAAAGCAGCAGAAATCCGAGGATGAAGACGGGAAACTTGTCGATGACCACTTCCTTGAAGGTCAGCTTCTGACCGGATTGCCTGCCGAACCAGGTGGCCAGCAGCAGAACGATGACAGGCAGAAACAGAACGCGGGTGATGTTAAAAATTTCACCGACCTTCAGGGTTTTGATGTCCACGGCATTGAATGCCAGACAGGCGGCCGCGACCTGGGCGGAGTTCAGAATACCGGTGCCGGCCCAGGCACCGAACTGGGTGGCGTTCATACCCGCCAGCTTGCCGATGGTCGGGAAGGCAAACATGCACAGGATGCCAAAACCGAGAATGGTACCAATGGTATAGGCCATCTCGGAACACTTGGCCTTGACAACCGGGGCACAGGCAACCGTGGCAGAAACACCGCACACGCCCATGCCTGCGGAAAGGACACCGGTCATGGACTTGGGCTGTTTGAAGATCTTGCCCAGAAAGAGGACGAAAAATACGGTTCCCAGAACAAAGAATCCGATCATCCAGACGGAAACCATGCCCAGCTTGGCCAGTTCGGCAAAGGAGTACCGCGCACCGAGCAGGATGACCCCCATCTTGAGGACGAAACGGGCTGTTTTAACCCCGGAAGCAGCAAACTTGGGGATGCCCCAGCTGTTGGTGATGATGATTCCGACGATGATACCCAGAACCACATAGTTCAGGTTCAAGACCTTGTGGATCTTGAATCCGAGAACCGGAACCAGGGCGGAACTCATCATGGTGATCAGCGGTTCGGCAAACCAGCGGATCCCCATGGCCAGAGCCAGGATGAATAAAACACCGGGAATGGTCTCCAGCACGAAGACATCGAATTTTCCCATAGGCTTGTTCATGCGCGACTGCCTGAGCAGCGCGGTAATCACGCCGAGACCACCGCCGATAAAGGCGAGGCTCTCCATCAGATCGATGGCCTTGTGGACCTTGAACGTGGTCAAAAGACCGGTAAGTACGCCCGAAGAGACGAGCAGGCCAAAGAACAACAGTATACCACTGATGATCCAGGTGGGTGTGTTGTCGGGACGTCCGACACTAACATTTGACATGATTCAACCTCTCCTTATTTGGGTTTACATGTGTGTTGTCGAACCCCTAAAAGGCAAACCATGTGCCAAAACGATCAAACCACCTATCTATTCGATATAACGACAACTAATTTTTACGCCACCCGTGCAGGCTGCCAACTCCGGTTAGCACCCTGCCATCCGCGGTTGGCATGTCCCTGCCTGGATCCATGATTGGCTTTAACGATAAAAATGCGGTATCCACGTTTTTCCGTTGCCTGCGACGCAGGCTGAAACATTATGCCCGCAAGGGTCTACTCGCCCGGAGTACGCACTGTGTTTGGACCAAAAAATGTACAGGCAAAGTTTGTATGGGGGCTTGGCCTCATTGTCCTGCTTCTCGGCGTGTTTTTCGCCTCGAGCCTTCATTTTCATCTCAGTTCCCTTCTGGAGAGCCAGGTCAGGGATCGGGCGGATCTGGTCTTTCGCCAGGTTTCAAGCGTGCAGCAATACGTACGTGAAACATTGCGTCCCACCCTCTACAAGGAACTGCCCGACGGTGAATTCATCATCGAGGCCATGTCATCGTCCTATATCTCCCGGGCGATCATGGACCGGCTGAACATGCCCCATGCCGAGTATCACTACCGTCGTGTGGCGGAGAACGCACGCAACCCCCTGTTCGAGATCAATGCCGATGAAAAAGAGTTGCTGACCTACTTCCGCACGCAACCCGGCAAAAAATACTGGCAGGGCTATCGCAAGGTTGAAGGCAAGGAGTTTTTCGTCAAGGCCAGACCGGTGATATTCAAGGAATCCTGCCTGACCTGTCATGGAAACCCCGAGGATTCCCCTGCTGTCCTGCTTGAACGCTACGGCACGCAACGGGGCTTTGGTCACATCAAGGATCAGGTGGCCGGGCTCGTTGTCGTCGGGGTTCCTGTCGAAGGGGCCATAGGCAAAATCCGGAATGCAACCAAGGGCTATGTCGCTCTGTACGGCTTAGGCATGCTGTTCTTCTTCGGCCTGATCCAGATATTCTTCAATCGGCTGATAACAACCAACCTGCAGCGACTGACCAATAAATTCCGAACGCTTTTTCAGAAGGATGCGGAACTTGGCACCCTGGAGAAACTCGATAACGTGGATGAAATCGAAGAGATGGTTCAGGGGCTTGAGGAGCTTGGCGATCATATCCATGAGATACACAACCAATTACGGCAGCATTCTGAAAACCTGGAATACATGGTGGAAACCCGCACCAGTGAACTGAAGATCGAGGCCGAGGAGCGACGCGCCGATGTGGGGCTGTTTGTCCAATTGCTCGACGGACTCAACAAGAGCAACACGCGGCGCGAGATGTGGCGTTACTCCCTGCCGATCATCGTCAAGAGATTCAGGGCCAGAAGCGGCAGCTTCATCTGCATGGTGGCCTCCCAGTCCTACTACACGTGGCCCGAAAATACACCCAAACCCGGTCTCCCTGACAACTGGAAGGAAATCCTCACCGAATTCAATCCCTATTTCGAACCGGGCAAGGCGTTTATTCCCGTGGGTGCCTCCCAAACATCGTCCGAAGGCATTCTCTGCCTGACCTGGGATGAAGGTTCTCGAATCTCCTCCCAGGATCGCGATATCCTCCGCGCCCTGGGCCAGCAATTGGGCATTGCCATGGAAAACCTAAACGCCCTGCACAACCTGCTCTGGCAAAAGGACATGCTCCAGGCCGTTGTCGAGGGGATCGGCGATCCTCTCCTGCTCATGGACGGTTCCGGCAACGTTGTCCTGGCCAATGAAGGGGCCCGCAGGCTCTCTGAATCCTTTGGCGGTTCCGTGACCGATGAGGGCTGTGCCGCATTGTTCACACAGAACGGATTCTTTGAGAGCTGCCCGCTTCAACTGGCCCTGGAATCGGGAACTTCCGCAGCCCGCGAGGTGCAAACCGAAGATGGCAGATTCTTTTCCGTCAATGTATTTCCCGTGGCCGAGGGTACGCCCGGCGAGGGTCGTGCCGTTGTGTACATCCGCGATGTGACCCAGGACAAGCAGATGCTCACCTCCATGCAGCAGAGTGAAAAACTGGCCACTGTGGGACAGCTGGCCGCAGGCCTGGCCCATGAGATCAACAATCCCCTCGGGGTGATCAGATGTTACGCCGAACTCCTCAAGGGCAATGCAGCAGACCAGGAGCAGATGCGTGATGTAAATGTGATCATCAAACATGCAGCTCAGGCTGAAAACGTGCTCCAGGATCTGCTCAACTTTGCGCGTCCCAAGAAAACTGTGCCTGTCATGCTCGACATCGGCCAGGCCATGGAAAACGCGCTCAGCGTATTTCGCGTTCAGGCGGAAAAAAAAGGGGTCAAACTGGAGTCGATCATTGATGGCTCTCTTCCCGCCATTCTGGCCAACGAACAGGCCGTGGAACAGATTTTCGCCAACCTGCTCAAAAACGCCCTGGATGCCGTGCCCCAGGACAAGGGACGGATAACCGTATCTGCCCATTTTGAACCCGGTGAGGACAGCATCCGTATCTGTGTGGCCGACAATGGTCCCGGTATTTCAAAAAAGCATAGAAAAAAATTGTTCGACCCCTTTTTTTCCACCAAGGAGGTTGGCATGGGCACCGGCCTCGGACTGGCCGTGGTCTATGGCCTGGTCCAGGAACTGGGCGGAACCATTACCATTGAAAACACCGGCGGGGCCATGTTCGTCATTGTCCTGCCCGTCACCAGGGGTGAGCAGAATGGAGGTACCGTTTGAAAAATCCCGTTGGTATCCTGATTGTCGATGATGAAAAGGATTTCGCCGTGGGCCTTGCCCGTCTGCTTGGCCGCGAATATCCTGATGAACGTATCGTTGCCGCCCTGTCGGGTGATGAGGCCCTGGATTTTCTGCGTAACGGCGGGTTCGGGCTCATGCTCACGGACCTGAACATGCCCGGCAAGGATGGTGTGACCCTGCTGCGGGAAGCCAAGGAGGAATTCCCTGATCTCAGCGTGGTCATGCTCACGGCCTATGGCACGGTCGAGACGGCCGTGGATGCCCTCAAGATCGGCGCCTACGACTTTCTGACCAAGCCGGTCGAGCCCGCCAAGCTGTTTCAGGTGGTGGAACGCGGCCTGGAACGCAGCCGCCTTCTGGTTGAAAACGCACGCCTGCAGGAAGTGATCGCCCAGCAATGCGGCGCCCATGAATTGGTCGGTGAAAGCAAGACCATCCAACGGCTCAAGGAAACCCTGGCTGCTGTAGCCCTGTCCGATTACACCGTGCTCATCCGCGGAGAATCAGGTACCGGCAAGGAGCTGGTGGCCCGGACCATCCACAAATTGAGCAGCCGCAAGAAACGTCCCATGCTCACGGTGAACTGCCCGGCCATACCCGACCAATTGCTCGAAAGCGAATTGTTCGGTCATGTCAAAGGTGCCTTCACCGGCGCCGACCGCGACCGCAAGGGTATTTTTGTAACCGCAGACGGTGGAACCCTCCTGCTGGACGAAATCGGTGATATCTCTCCCGCCATCCAGACAAAACTTCTGCGCGCCCTGCAGGATGGAGAGGTTCGTCCCGTGGGGTCGAGCAAGTCTGTTTCGGTGAATGTCCGCATCCTGGCCTCAACCAACCAACCCCTCGAGGACAAGATCAAGGACAACAGCTTCCGCGAAGACCTCTACTACCGGCTGAACGTACTCAACCTTACGGTGCCGACTCTGCGCGAACGAAAGGAAGATGTCGTCATCCTGGCACATCACTTTCTGGAAACCGCCTGCAAAGAGATGCGGATCGCATCCAAGAAACTCACTCCCGAGGCTGTGGCGTTTCTGACCACCAAGAAGTGGCCGGGTAATGTCCGTGAGCTGCAGAATTTCATCCGCAGGCTGGCAGTCTTTTCTTCTTCCGAGATCATCGATTTGGCCCACATCCGGCTGGTCGAGGGACTCGATGAGCCCCCCGGCGGACAGGCCCAGAGTTTAACGCCGTATAAAGACGCCAAGGAAAAGGTGACCGATACCTTCACCCGGGCCTATGTGGAGGAACTCCTCGTCCTGGCACAGGGCAATGTCTCCGAAGCCGCCCGACTAAGCGGTCTTTCCCGGGTGGCCCTGCAGAAAATCATCAAGCGGTTGAGCATACATGTCCCCGTGTTCCGATAACCGACGCGCACACGGCCACTGCTGAAAATTTGCCGTTGCAGCGCCCCAAAGCAAAACGCCCCGTGACAAAGAACCGTCACGGGGCGTTTTGTTGGAATCCTGCGAAGGATCAACCCAGATCAAAGAGTCTGATCACCTTGACCTCAAAATAATATTCATCCGACGTCCGACGGGACCTGCCTTCCTACCACAGCCTGACCGTACCTTTGTGTCTATGTGGCATCGACTCCCGGCTGTATTCGAATTGCCAATCCGTTTTCATCGCTGTCTATGACCACCTCGCTTCCTTCGAGCAGATGACCTCCGATGATTTCCTTGGCCAGGGGGGTCTCGATATGCGCCTGAAGATAGCGGTGCAGGGGCCGGGCCCCGTAGACCGGATCATAGGCCTCGGTGGCGATGAATTCCCTGGCATGGTCCGTGAGCTCGAGACGGATCTTGCGTTCTTCGAGCCGACCCTGAAGATCCTCCAGGAGCAGGCTGATGATCTGTTTGATCTCCTCCTTGAGAAGCGGCTTGAAAAGCACGATCTCGTCCACCCGGTTCAGGAATTCAGGCCGGAAATGACCACGAAGGGTCGTAAGAACCTGGTCCCTGATCCCGTCGGCCAGTTCCCCTTCCGGGGTGATCCCCTCGAGAAGGATGGTTGATCCCATGTTCGAGGTCATGATGATGATCGTATTCTTGAAATCCACGGTTCGCCCGTGGCTGTCGGTCAACCTCCCATCGTCCAGGATCTGAAGCAGGACGTTGAACACGTCGGGATGGGCCTTTTCGATCTCGTCGAACAGCACCACGCTGTAGGGTTTGCGCCGGACCGCCTCGGCGAGCTGTCCGCCCTCGTCATAGCCCACATAGCCCGGAGGGGCCCCAATGAGCCGGGCCACGGTGTGCTTTTCCATATATTCGGACATATCCAGCCGAACCATGTTCTCCACCGTGTCGAACAGGGTCCGGGCCAGGGTTTTGGAAAGCTCGGTCTTGCCCACCCCGGTGGGGCCGAGAAACATGAACGAGCCGATGGGACGGTTGGGATCCTTGAGTCCCGCCCGGGCGCGAAGCACAGCGTCGGCCACCGCGTCCACGGCCTCGTCCTGCCCGATGACCCGCTTATGCAGGATACCGGGTAGCTTGAGCAGCTTCTCCCGCTCACCCTCGACCAGTTTGTCCACCGGGATATGGGTCCACTTGGCCACGATCTGGGCGATATCGTCGGGCCCGACCTCTTCCTTGAGAAGCCGCGTGCCTTCCTTACCCTGGGCAGCACCGTCGCTCTCCGCAAGCTGCCTGGTCAGCTGGGCGAGCCGGCCGTATTCCAATTCAGCGGCCCGGTTCAAATCGTAATTGCGCTTGGCCTCGTCAATGGCCAGCCGGGTCTGTTCGATTTCACGCTTCAGGTCCTTGAGCCCGTTGATGCTGCTTTTTTCCTTTTCCCACTGGGTCATGAGCACGCTCTGACGCTCGCGAATCTCGGCAAGCTCCTTTTCCAGACGTTCCAACCGCTCCCTGGAAGCCGCGTCGGTCTCCCGTTTCAGGGCTTCGCGCTCGATCTCCAGCTGCATCATCTTCCGGTTGACCTCGTCGAGCTCCGTGGGCAGGGAATCGATCTCCGTGCGGATCATGGCCGCGGCCTCGTCCACCAGATCGATGGCCTTGTCCGGAAGATGGCGGTCGGTAATATACCGGTTGGACAATGCAACCGCATTGACCAGGGCGCTGTCACTGATACGCACCCCGTGATGGACCTCGAACCGCTCCTTGAGCCCGCGCAGAATGGAGACGGCATCTTCCACGGACGGTTCCTCGACCAAAACCGGCTGGAAACGCCGTTCCAGAGCCGGATCCTTTTCAATATATTTGCGGTATTCATCGATGGTTGTCGCGCCGATACAATGCAGTTCGCCCCGGGCGAGCATGGGCTTCAAGAGATTGCCCGCGTCCATGGCCCCTTCGGCCTTGCCCGCCCCGACAATGGTATGGATCTCGTCGATGAACAGAATGATCCTGCCTTCGGATTTCTGGACCTCCTTGAGCACGGCCTTGAGCCGTTCCTCGAACTCTCCCCGGTATTTGGCGCCGGCGATAAGCGACCCCATATCCAGGGCAAACAAGGTCTTGTCCTTGAGTCCCTCGGGAACGTCCTGCTTGAGGATGCGCTGGGCCAGCCCCTCCACGATGGCGGTCTTGCCCACCCCGGCCTCACCGATGAGCACGGGATTGTTCTTGGTCCGCCGGGAGAGAATCCGGATACATCTGCGGATCTCGCCGTCGCGGCCGATGACCGGATCGAGCTTCCCCTGCTTGGCCTCTTCCACAAGATCCCGGCCATACTTCTTAAGGGCATCATAGGTCTCCTCGGGATTGGCCGATGTCACTCGCTGATTGCCCCGTACCTCGGTCATGGTCTGGAGGATCTTGTCCTTGTCGATCTTGAATTGGGCGTTGAGTTTACCAATGGGCGTATGCGTCCCCTCGTCCAAAAGGGCGAGAAAAACATGCTCCACACTGACGTACTCGTCCTTCATCTTCCCGGCCAGATCCAGGGCCTTTAAAAGTACGGCGTTGACCCGCTGGCTGACATAGATGTTCCCGGGCGCCCCTCCGGGAGTCGAAACCTTGGGACGTCGTCCGAGTTCCTGCTCCACCGCCTTGGCATAGGCAGCGGGATCGTATCCCGCCTTTTCCAGAAGCGCGCCCACGAGTCCCTGTTCCTGGGTGACAAGGGAAAGGAGCAGGTGCTCGGCATCCACCTCCTGATGGCCGAAACGGATGGCAATGTTCTGAGCCTGGGAAATGGCTTCCTGGGACTTCTGGGTGAATTTATTCAAATCCATAGTATGTACCTCCCTTGCTGGGGTGCACGGCATATCGTTTTTTTCAGGTTCTCTGTGAACCGATCATACTCAGCGGGTCTGCCTCGCTCGTTGGAGTTCCTGCTCCAGAAATTCGATCCGTTGCAGCAGATCGACGATAATGGTCACCCCCGCAGCGGTCAGGCCGAAATCCCTGTACAACCGGGCGGCCTTGCTGATGCGGGGAATATCCCGGGTCTGGAAAAGATACTCGTTCTGGGCGGTCCGTTCGGCGCAGACCCAATCGCTTTCAACAAATTCCTTCAGGACATCGGGAAGGATGCTGGTCGTTTCCACAAACTCCTCCCAGCAGACCTTGGATGATTGCGCCGGGACCTCGGCCCCGGGACGGGGGGTGATGGTTGTATCAGTCATGTTCTCCCTAACCTCCGGATCATGAAATGGATCGGCAAACCGCAATAAAAAGCATCCGTGCGTCGAGTTGGTTATGTATCGTCATCCTCTGGGAGTGAAACTCGATGTTTCAGCGATCTGTTCCCAGAGGGTGCGTTCCTTTTCTGAAATGGTTTTGGGACTCTTGATGACCACCTGGACCATCTGGTCCCCCTGCGAGGCTCCGCTTCCAAGCCCCTTGCCCTTGATCCGCATCTTCTGCCCGCTGCTGATGCCCGCGGGGATGTTCATTTCCACGGCACCGTCCAGGGTGGGCACCCGCAGTTTCGTGCCCAGCACCGCCTCCCAGGGGGTCAGGGACAATTCATGGATGATGGTTTTTCCATCCACCTTGTAGTGTGGATGACGGGCCAGCCTGATCTTCAGATACAGATCGCCGGCCGGGCCTCCTCCCCTTCCGGGATTGCCCTGACCGGAAAGACGGATCTTGGAACCATCCTTGACGCCCTTGGGAATATTTACATCCAGGGTCTTGGTCCGCATCTGGGGCATTCCGCCGGGGGTTGGAACCTGCTCCTGCAGCGATATGGACTTTCTGCCCCCGTGATAGGCCTCTTCCAGACCGAGCTCGATCTCCACCTCGGCATCGCGTCCCTTGCGGGACATACCACCCCCCGAGCCAAAAGGTCCTCCGGAAAAACCGCCCCCCGGTCCCTGCCGGGTGAACCGGGCGCCCTGACCGGAAAAACCACCTCCTACCCCGCCGAAGATGGTCTCGAAAAAGTCGCTGAACCCGGAATCACCAAACCCCTGGCCGCCGCCGAAATGAACGTTGTCAAATCCCGGAGGCGGTTGAAAATTCTGCCCCTCCTTCCAGTTGGGTCCCAGGGAATCATAGAGTTTCCTTTTTTCAGGATCCTTGAGCACGTCATGGGCCTCATTGATTTCCTTGAACTTTTTTTCAGCTTCGCTGTCGTTGGGATTCAAATCAGGATGATATTTTCGGGCCTGCTTCTTGAAGGCCTTGGAAATCTCCTCCTTGGATGCGGTTTTGGAAACCCCGAGCAGCTTGTAGTAATCTTTATATTCAACACCCATATCCGGTTTCTCCTTGCTGGTTTTCCACGTGCGCCGTCCTGGCCGCAGGGACATCGAACCCGTGCGGTGCGTGAAGGTTATCGGTTACAAACAACCATGGTCATATGGACCACCGCCTGCACGACTGCCCATTGGCAGACGTATGATAGGTAACAATGCTGGAGTCATAGTCAAGATTCTGACAGAAATATTTTCACCAGCATACAGAAATTTTCCCTGCCACCTCCCACATGTGGTGAACGAAAGATTCGCACCCCAGGGCGCATCATATATCGGCGCGATCTCTTGCCCGATCGATGCACTAAAAGGCTACGGACAGGAAAAACAACCCAGAAAATCCTCCGACCCCAACCAGGGATCATACCCCAGAACAGCCTGGTAGAGCGGACGGCCGAAATAACATTCGAGCTCGGTCATCCCTGTTCTGGTCTTTTGGACAAGGGTCTCTCGGAAGCTGAGATCATAGGAACATATATCAAGAATTTCCCGGCGTACAGAGGGAGTGTCCATATCGTTGGTACGAACGACCGCATCGACAAGATGCAATCCGCACCGGGCTTCATGCTCCCTGATCAATTCGGCCAGCCCCGATTTTTCAGGGACCAGATGGGCCCGGGTCAGTCGATCATCCCGGTTCATGAGTTCCTCGATGGGACCCGTATCCCAGCATGTCAGGATACGACATTCCACAGGACGATTTCTGTAGATCTGACACCCCCTGATGGCGGGATCGTAAAAAAGGCATTCCCAGCTTCCTTGTTTGCCCCGGATCTTGAGCAGTTCCTCTTCAAGGGGAACCAGAGATTCTCTGGCCTGATCAAAGACAAACTCCCCTTTGCGAAAACAGACCAGATCCCCTGGATCAAGAACCCCCTCGTCAATCAACCCCTTGTCCTCGAGATGCAGGCCAGGGCCCCCTTTCCTGCAGCAGGTCCCACACCTGACACATTTTTTTTTGATCATCGGCACACGCCCTTCTCCTTGCTCATAACGCACTCTCCACGCTTCTACCGGCAAACGCCCGCTCGCGCACAACCGCAAGACAGACCTGTTCTCATCCAACCGCCTGAAATATCATGGCTGGCCTGCCCCGTTCCGGTCGATTTGACTGTCTGACCGAGCCAGGCATCGTTCATCAAGCCGTTGCCAGACATCGTCGGGAACATCTTGCTTAACGGAGCAACGGCTTGATGGTACGAGGCCGATGAGGGAGTTTCAAACCGACCGGAACGGGGCAGGCCAGCCATGAGAACGAATCACCCCCGCATACAGCGCAAGGCACACTTGTCCGCACGCATCCAACAGCATGAACTATCGAGGCAGGTCTGCTCCGTGTCGGGCGGATCGACTGTTTGACCGAGCCAGGCATCGTTCATCAGGGTGTTGCCAGACATCCTCCGGAACCCCCCAGCCTGTATAAAGCAACACCCTGATGGTACGAGGCCGGCAAGGGAGTTTCGAGCCGCCCGACACGGAGCAGACCTGCCCTGGGAACACCCATCCACCGTGTACAGCGAATCCGACCTTGACGGCCGGGATTTTTTTGCGCACCAAGTAGATCCATTTTCCATCCCATTATATGTACGAGAAAGAGCCATGCCCGCATTCAGTTTTGATCCTATCGGAACGATCCATTCCCCGCATACGAACCTCGAGGGGATGCCCATTCAGCCCACAGGGGCCGCGAATATGGAAGGAACCGTCCATATTCTGGACGAATTTGTCGCCGGACTCAAGGACCTCGAGGGATTTTCCCACATCATCCTGATCTATGCCTTTCATGGAAGCACAGGTTTCAACCTCGAGGTGACCCCGTTCATGGACACGGTTCCCCGGGGCCTTTTCGCCACCCGTGCTCCCCGCCGACCCAATCCCATCGGACTCTCCGTGGTCCAGCTCGTTGGACGGCATGAGGGAATTCTGACCATTCGCGGCGTGGACATCCTCGACGGCACCCCGCTGCTGGACATCAAGCCCTTTGTCCCCAAATTCGACAGTCCCGAGGTGACGGCCACGGGCTGGCTCGAGACCAATGCCCCCAAGGCGGAAAAACTTCGCTCGGATGAAAGGTTCACGTAAGCCCTGCCGCCGCCAGCACGGCACATCTGCTCCCATGCAGGTACCTGAAATATGATGGCCGGCTCACCCCGTTCTGAACGGTTTGACTGTCTGACCGAACCAGGCATCGTTCATCAAACCGTTGCCTGACATCGTCCGGGACATTTTGCGTACATGGAGCAACGACTTGATGGTACGAGGCCGGTGAGGGAATTTCAAACGTCCGGAACGGGGTGAGCCAGCCATGGGAACACCTAAGCCCCGCCGCCGCCAAAGGGATATATTGACTTTGACTGGTGCCGCGGCTATGCATCTACTTTTATCAAAGCGCAAGCATCCTCTGTTGAGGCTGCGCGACCATCACCACTGCAAACACAGGTAGCATTCATGGCCAAAGAAGAAGCAATTGAAGTTGAAGGCGTTGTCGAAGAAGCACTCCCCAATGCCATGTTCCAGATCAAGCTGGACAGCGGGCACAACATCCTGGGACATATTTCCGGTAAAATGCGCAAGTATTATATCCGCATCCTTCCCGGCGACCGGGTCAAGGTGGAGCTCTCCCCCTACGACCTGACCCGCGGCAGGATCACCTACCGGTTCAAATAGCTGTACGGCCTTGTCGTTTTTTGAAGGATAGTCACGATTCGGGACTATCCTTTTTTTGCTTTGCAAGAACGTGGTCGGACAATGATCCGTCCCTGCACCCCTTGCATCCAGCCCGGCTGAAAAGGAGCCCTCCCTATGGCGGAAATCGATCTCCACACACATTCCACGGCCTCGGACGGCACGTTCACCCCGACCGACCTGGTCCGTCATGCCCGTGATCTGGGACTCAAGGCCATCGCCCTGACGGATCACGACACCACCAACGGTCTGAAAGAGGCCGTGGCGGCAGGAGAAAAATACGGTGTGGAGGTCATCCCCGGATGCGAGCTGAGCGTCACCTTTGAGCCGGGATTCATGCACATCGTCGGACTCTGGGTATCCCCGGATGCCGTGCATCTGAACACGGTGCTCAAGAATCTCCGGGACAAGCGGGCCACACGCAATGAACGGATCATTGCCAAGCTGAACCATCTCGGCATCGAGATCACCTACCAGGAGATTCTCGATCTGGCAGGGGATGCCACGGTGGGCCGTCCACATTTTGCCCAGGTGCTGATGCAAAAGGGTATTGTTTCGTCTGTCAAACATGCCTTTGAGCGCTTCCTCGGATCGACCGGATCCGCCTATGTGCCCAAGGACAAGCTGACTCCCGAACAGGCCATCGATGCCTTGCACAAAGAACAGGCCACCATCATCCTGGCCCATCCCTATTCCCTGGAGCTCTCCGGTGAGGCCGAAGCCGCCGAGATCAAGCGCCTTGCCAACCTCGGCATTGACGGGCTCGAGGCGTATTATTCCCTGCACTCTCCCAGCCAGACAAAAAAATATCTCGATCTCTGCAAACGGTTCGACCTGCTGCCGAGCACCTCGTCGGATTTCCACGGCTCGGTCAAACCGGATATCGAATTGGGTGTGGGCAGGGGCAATCTCCAGGGGCCGTATGCCATTCTTCAGGCGTTCAAGGAACGTCGAAAAGATAAAGGATATAGGATATAAAAGGAAGGGCGTAGTCCACAGTGCGCAGGGCACAGTACGCAGTACGCAGTGCGCAGTACGCAGTGCACAGTACGCAGTACGCAGGGCACAGGGAAATACGACCTCTATCGGATCCGGATATAGTAGTATCTTACTCTTGAAAATCTGCCATAAAAAACAAGAAAAAATTCTCTAACCGTTTGAACTTAAAACCTAAAACCTAAAACCTAAAACTTAAAACTGCGGCTTGGCCGCATCAGTATCCTCTGTCTTAAATCATACATCCTCTACCCCATCCTTTCCTCCATGCCGTCATCTCTCCCTCTGCCCGAACTCCTGGCCCCGGCCGGTAATTACGAAAAGCTGGAAACAGCCGTGGCCTATGGGGCCGATGCCGTGTATCTTGGCGGAACATCCCTCAACCTGCGGGCCAAGTCACAGGGATTTTCAGCCCGCAACCTGCCCCGGGCCCTCGACTTCGCCCATGCCAACGGGGTACGGGTTTACTATTGCCTGAATATCCTGGCCTGGGAGAAGCATCTTCCACGAGTGGCAGATACCCTTAAACACCTGGCAGAGCTTCCGGTGGACGGCCTGATCATCGCCGATCCGGGGATCATCCGGCTGGCCCAAAAGATCGCCCCGCACATCCCCATCCATCTGAGCACCCAGGCGAACACCTCCAATAGCGCTTCCGCCCTGTTCTGGAAGGACATCGGGGTGAGCCGGGTCAATCTGGCCCGGGAACTCGGCGCCTCAGCCATTCGCGATGTTGCCGGCCAGGTGGACGGGCTCGAACTGGAGCTCTTTGTCCACGGCGCCATGTGCATGGCCATTTCCGGCCGGTGCCTTTTGAGCGCCCATCTGAACGAACGGTCCGCCAATCTGGGGCTGTGCACCCACCCCTGCCGCTTCGACTACAAGACCGTGGCCATTCGGGTGGACGAACAAACCCGCCCGGGAGAAGGGCTCTGGGAGATCACCCAGGACGAAGAGTATTCCCAGATCCTGAGCGCCCAGGATCTCTGTCTGATCAAATACCTGCCCTGGTTCGTCAAAAACCGGATCACCTCCCTGAAAATCGAGGGACGGATGAAGACCTCGGCCTACCTCTGCCGGGTCGTGGACACCTACCGCACCGGTCTCAACGACCTGGCCGCAAAAAATTTCCGGCCCCATCTCTATCTGGACCACCTCTTCCGCACAGCGACCCGCCCCTTGAGCTCCGGCTTTTTCTGCCCCAGACGCAAAATATTCTTCACCCCCGAGGCTCAACCAGAAAAGACCGTTCTGGCCCGGATCATCCGGCAGATCGGTGCTGATTCCTGGGAGATAGCCGTTAAAAACCAGTGGGATGTCACCCGGCCCGTGGCCATTCTCGCCCCGGGATTGAAGCGGCCTGTTCTCTCCCCGGATCTGTTTCGCGTGGAAAAAGAAACCGGGGAGGCCGTGACCACGGCCAACCCCGGTCTGAACTACGTACTCCGGACCGATCACCCGGACCTCGCCCCCCACCTCTTTCTGGAACAATGCCCCAACGACCGGGCAACAAACTGATCACCCCTTTTGCTTTCTCGCTGCCGTACGCACCCTGTACAGCCGCTCGGTAAACCCGCCGTCCCGGGTAAAGTCCCGGGCCAGCCGCTCGACCTGCCGGTCAAGAAGATAGCAGGCCAGGTTCAGAAGGCTCAGGGCAGCGTTGGCCACCAGACAGGAATAGGGCAACACGGACTCACACGGACTGGCACCGACAGACACGGACTCGGGTCTTGCCATGTCCGTGGCAGTCCGTGTTCGTCCGTGCCTGTCCGTGTTGCCACCAGCCCGCCTTTCCGCCCTCACCCATTGCTGCACGTCATTCAAACTCGCACATCGCCTCGCCTTGAACCGCACCAGCGCCGGGTGCCCTGCCGGCAATTGCGGCAGTCCCCGCTGACGCAAAAAATCCTCGTAATCGAGCCGCAACTCCTCGAGGCTGGCTCGGGCCACATTGGTCAGCTTGAGCTCCATCTTCCTGGATGTTCCCGAAGCCTGGGAGCCTTCAGCGATATTCTGCACCCCGGAGCGGGCCGCCTGAACCATCTGGTCACGGGTCCTGCTGAAGCGATCCACATAGAGCTCACAAAAACGCACCGTGACATCATAGGCCAGCTGGGCAATCTGAAAACTCTTCAGGTTGCGGTACCCACCGTGCTTGGGGATAAGGTCCTCGTGAAAAGGCATGGTTTTGTTCCTTTTTGTAATGGACTGACACGGACTGACAGGGATTACACGGACTCACACGGACAATCACAGACTCACACAAAGCCGTGTCGCCCAAGTGTCCGTGCAGGTCCGTGTCAGTCCGTGTCAGTCCGTGTCAGTCCGTGTAATCATCCTTCCAACCCGGCAAAAAACAGCTCCCAGAAGGGATCCTTGTCCGGCTCCTTAAGCACCTGTCTGGTACCGTTACGGACAAGCGTGTTTTCCTTCAAGCCGGCGTCAAACCTTCCCAGAACCATGCTTTCTATGCCTGCCTTGCGCCACTCGCCTTGCACCGTGGCCACGGCTTTGGGCTCGACAGCGGCCAGCAGGGTTCCCTCGCTGATAGCCTGCCAGGGGTCGAAATCCAGGGCTCTGGCCAGGGCGGCGATGTCTTCGGGCAGTTCAATAGCATCGAAATTCACGTCCACCGGTATCCCCGAGGCGGCAGACATTTCCCAGAGTCCTCCCAGGACCCCGCCCTCGGTGGCATCGTGCATGGCGTGTACGCCCCCGGCCTGAAAGGCCGTAAGGGCGTCCTTGACCACGGTGATCTGATCGACCCGGCCTTTCAGGGAAGCGAGCATGTCTGCGGAAAGCTCCCGGGCCAGCCGATCCTGATACACGATGGCAAGCAGGGCCGCGGCCTCGATGCACGGCCCCTTGGTCATCAGGATCGTATCGCCGTCTCTGGACCCGCCCGGTGAGATCCATGCGTCCCTGTCTGCCGTTCCCCAGACGGTCACCCCGCCGATTGTCGGCACGGTCACGGCCCCGTACCATCCGGTATGACCGCCCACGATGGCGATGCCGAGCTCTTTGGCAGCACGGGAGATGCTGGTGATGATGGTTCGCGCGTCCGGCTCGGGAGTGTTGGGGGGAAGCAGCAGGGTGTAGGTCATGAATTCCGGCCTGATTCCCGTAACCGCCACGTCGCTGGCCCCGATATGCACGGTGAACCACCCCATGATATCCAGGGGCAATCCCGGGGCGGGAAAGATGGGGTCTTCGGCAATGGCCATGACCCGGCCGTCGCCGGTTTGAAGAACGGCCGCGTCCAGCCCCGGACCCGGACCGACCAGCACCCGATCGCTCGGGGCACCCAGGGCACCCTGCACCAGGGCATCCAACCGGGAAGGGTTCGGCTTGCCCACCAGATTACTCACGATGCACCGGCCTGCCGAGTTCGGCCTCCACATCGGCCACCTTGCCCTCCAGCCGATCCACGCTCCCCTTGCGATCGTCGATGGTGATGGAGGTGATCACCCGGCCCGCCTGTTCCATCATCAGATTGTGGCATTGCATGATCACCCGCATGACCTCGTCCTGATCTCCCTCGATGGTCGTCTGCATGGTCCCGAGTTTGTACTTCAGGCCGGATGTGTCGATCACATCGACAACCGCCGCGATATGTTTCCTGAATTCTCCGCCTACCCCCACGGGCAACACTGAAAAACCTGCGAGCATGGCTGACCTCCTTGTTGATTGATACGGTGGGTATACAACACCTTCACGTTTCCTTTCCCTCTTCATGGGACCGCAACGGTTTATCATCCGCAAACAGGGCTGGCAATTGGTTGGTCGCCTGGAACACGCCACAGTCGTTCTCGTCCAAGCACCAGAACTTTCATGGTCGGCTCACCCCGTTCCGGTCGGTTTGACTGTCTGACCGAGCCAGGCCTCGTTCACCAGGCCGTTGCCTGACATCGCCCAGAACGTACTGTTTTCATTGAGCAACGGGCTGGGGTTACGAGGCCGGCGAGGGAGTTTCAAGCCAATCGGAACGGGGTGAGCCGACCGTGAGAACACATCACGCTTGGCGCCTGAAACAGGAAAAGCCCGCCAACAGGGCGGGCTTTTCAATCACCAGGGGAGGTGGGAGGAATTATCGCTTCATCTGAATCAGGACATTGAGCATCTCATCGGTTGTCGTAATGGTCTTGCTGTTGGCCTGGTACCCCTTCTGGGTGGTGATCATGCTCACAAACTCGGTGGCCAGATCCACATTGGACTGCTCCAGGGAATTGGAGGCAATGGCCCCCTTGCCGCTGGCATTGGCCAGCCCGGTGAGCGGCGGTCCGGAGGAGCGGGTCTCGGAGAAGAGGTTGCCGCCCTCGCGGTACAGGGAATACTGATCATTGAAGTCGGCCAGGGTCAGGGCGTAGAGTTCCAGAACCTGCCCGTTGGAATAGCTGCCGGTCAGAATCCCGTCCCGATCCACGGACACCCCCTGGAGAAACCCGGCCGTATAGCCGTCCTGGGACTGGAACAGGGTGGTCGATCCCGTGTTGTAGGAGGTGGTCGCCAGGGCGGAGCGAGAGGCGTTCATGCTCGGAAGATTATCCCACGCCCAGACACCACTTTCCCTGTCACCTTCGGCCGGTGCGGGGAAAGATCCGCCGCCGCCGATTTCACCAGCATTATCAGGAACGGTACCCGAAGATGCTCCCCATTCCGTGGTTGAATTCTTGATTCCAAAATTGATCTCGATATTCTTGGACTCTTCTTGGGTTGCGGCCGAGGCATCGTCCTCCTGCAGGAAATTGGCAGTGCAGATAGGATAGCCGTTGGAAGAAAATTCCGCTGGGGTCCAGTTCTCAAGATCCTTGAGATCCGCAGGAACCCTTCCGTTCAGATCTTCCGGCAGGGTGAACGCGGAACTGTTGGTCAGTTCACCGGCGGCATTGAAGGTCAGGGTGCCGATCATCACGACCCCGGCGGCCTTGGTTCCTGCAAGCGGATAATTGGTATCGTCAGCCGGATCCGGGGTTGCATTCGAATCGACCAGCGTCCTACCATCTTCGGCAGGCGGAATGGTGACTATGTACTCCCAGAGCTGCTTGCCGCCCGCATTGGCGGTAACCTCGGGGTCCTTCACCGGATCGAAATACACGGTCATGTTATGTGCGGTGCCATTCTGATCATAGGTCTTGATGGTCGACTGGTAACTGTACATGCTGTCACCAATAGGCTCATCTGCTGTAGCGTCCCAATTGGCAAACATGGCGAACATGGGATCGGAATCGTAGGTGGTGGTGGCCGGAGTATCCCCTTCAATTCTATGTGTGGACTTGTCTGTACTCTGGGAATCCAGATTGGTCATGATATCGACCTTGGAGGTCGCCTGGGGCGGGGACTGGAAATTGTCCAGCACGATATCCGTGGGCACACCCTCGATTCTGGCGGAAGAATTTTCCGTGGAAGTAGCTGTGGCCGCAATGGGATTATTGTCGTTCTGCACCTTCCATCCCTGGACCGCATACCCGTGGGGGTCGGTCAGTCTGCCGTCGGCGTCGAACCGGAAATTTCCGGCCCGGGTATAATACTGGACACCTTCGCCCGGAGGGGAGACCACGAAAAAGCCCTTGCCTCCTATGGCCAGGTCCGTGGCCTCGGTGGTTGTTTCAAGGGACCCCTGGGCAAAATCGGCCATGACCGTTCCCACCTGCACACCGCGACCGATCTGGCCGGTGCCGGCGGCCGTTGTGGTGGCCTGGCTCATGGCATCCTCGAAATGGAGCCGTGAGCCCTTGAAGCCCACCGTGCTGACATTGGCGATGTTGTTGCCGATGACGGTCATGGATTCGCCGTGGGCCTTGAGACCGCTGGTTCCCGAATAAAGCGCTGCTGACAATCCCATAATTTCCTCCTTTTCCCTGATCGCCCATGCCGTACAGATCCATGGTCGATCCGGTCCTCCGGGGGTTACCCTTTGGACGCTATATTATTCTTCCCCTGATTCATTCTCTGCACTCTGTCCTGATGAGTCCTGAACCATGGCCACTTCGCGAACATCGAGGATGTTCACGGTCCGGCCATCGGACAGGTTGAGCATGGTCTGTCCGTCCACCGACTCCACACTGGATACGATGCCGGCAACCTCTGTATTGGTCAGAACAGGCTGGCCATTGGCCCCTTCGGCGGCAAAGGTCACCCTGTAGGTGCCGTCGGGCTGCTTCTGGCCGTCATAGTCGATTCCGTCCCAATTAAAGGCATAGGTTCCCGCCTGCCTGGCACCGACCTCTTCCGAGTCGATCATGTTTCCATCCGAATCAAAGATGTTGATGGTCATCCGCACCGCAGGATCTTCAATGGTATAATAGAGCGATGATGACTGATCCTCGCTCTTGCTGATCGTGCTGCCGGCAGAGACGACACCCTTGCCGATATAGTTCACGCCGCTGAGCATGTCCTGAGAGCTGTTGTCGACCAGTGTATCGATCCCCTTGGAAATGTTGGTCATCTGTTCCAGGTTGGAAAACTGGGCCAGCTGGGAAATAAACTGGGTATCTTCCATGGGCTTGAGAGGATCCTGGTTTTCAAGCTGGGTGACCAGAAGCTGCAAAAAAGCGTCCTTGCCCAGCTCGGATGCGTCCCCAGTGGCCTGAGCCGATGCGGCCTGATCCCGCTCGTAGGCTCCCAAAATATTCCCTGCTGTCTGTATACCTGACATGATGACCTCGTGTTATGCGAAAAAATCAATTCCTCTGGGGGAAATATTTGCCCCATGATCCAGTATTTGCATTTCACGGGCCAAACCATCTCCTTCCCCGCGCAACGAGCGCCAGCGCAATTCCCGCATATTGGCCTCGAACTGCTCCTGGGACTGGTTGTGTTCAGAGCCGCCGTTCCATTGATTCGGTCGATCATGCGAAGGCATCTGGTTCTGGACCTCCAGCTTGACCACGCGAAGCCCCTGCTTTTCAAGATGTTCCTTGAGCTGAACCATCTGCTCGCCCAGAACGCGCGAGGTGTCTTCGTGGCTGGTCCGTAAAACCGCATTGACCTCCTTGCCCCTCACCTGAAGGATGACATTGACTGCCCCCAGGTGGGCCGGATTGAGCTGCAGCGTGAGCTGCTTCTTTCCCTGCCCGAGATTGGTAAAGGCCCCGCGCTGAACCTGATCCAGGATATTTCGGGAGACACTCCGACGATCCGTTGCAACCTCCTCACCCCGCATATCCATATCCAGAATGGTCCGGGAAAACATGTTCTCCGAACGGACACTGGTCTCACCGGCCTGTGGCCCCTGGCCCTTGTTCCCTGCCGAGGCACCGCCATCCTTGTCCTTGAACCCCATCATGTCCTTGAATTGTTCCGAGTCCCTGGACACAAGCCGCCCGTCTCCCTTTTCAGAACCCCTGGCGTTCACCAGACGGGACTGTTCCATATCGTTGTGTTCTTCCGGGGTATGCTGCAGCGAAGAGACATTCTGGTGCAGTTCGGAACCCTTGGCGGTCCGCGATGCAGCCTCATCACCACTTCCCGGCTGGGCCACGCTTTTCTGGTTGAGCATGGCGCGCAGATCAGACCATGGATCGGCTTTCCCCGCTTTGGTCGAAGCCTGTTCGGCCTGGGGAACAGGCTCTTCCTGGCCCTGATTGTTCGTGGCGGAAAGGGCTTCCCCGGCCGTTTGCCCGGCGAGATGTTCCCTGCCCGATGTCTTTGGAAGCCGGTCAAGGGTTTTGGCGAGCAGCTCCCGCAAAAGGTTCACATCTTCCTTGGTCATCCCGAGCGATTTCATCTGCGCGAGAACCCGCGCGGATGACGCATCATTGGCATCCAGCTTCTCGAGCAATGCGCGGAGCCTGCTTAACAGCTCCGTGTTGCCAAGAAGCAACTCGCTGACCCGGGAAGGGTCTGCATGGGAGGACGAGCCCGCCTGACTCGCCGCAGGGATCCCCTCTTCCTTGGCAAGCAAAGCGAGCAGCCGCTGGAGCATCCGGGCCTGATCCCTGGTGATTGCAACGGGTCCGGTCCCCTGTGAACCGTTCGTGTTCGAGCTTCCAGACTCCGTAAGCAGGGCAAGAAGCTGCATCAGGGATTGCAGGGCCTTGTCTTTGACCGTTTCTGATGGCCCGTCATGCGAAGCCTGCTCGGTGACCGTTTCTGTTTGCCCGTCATCAGAAGCATGTTCTTTGCCTTCCACGGCAATCTTCTGGTCCGTTTCCGTGCCCTCTTCCTCATTCTGGTCAGCAGGTCGATCCGCGACAGGGGAAAAATTTTCCCGGTCTCCATCCGAATCGGCGGGTTCTTTGTGTTCGTTGTGTTGCGAAGATGCAGCAGGCGGAGCCTTGCGATCCGCTCCGTCATCCGAGGCAAGGCACTGGGAAAAACAGGACTCAAACTCTGTATCGGCCCCGTTTTCGTAGCCTCCATTCATGTCCGATGAGCCGAAAAACGGTTGGCCTTTCGTCTCCATCAGGGGGGAAAAAATGTGCATACACTACCTCCTTGAAGGGCATATCTACAAAAGCCGTTCCAGAAGTGGTGCACTGGCGATACAAAGGGTATGGGGGAGGGATTATTCGAGCAGGGAGATGATCCGCTCGAAAAGGGCGAGAACGTCCAAATGGGACGCGCGGGAGAAATCGTTGTTTTCCAGAACGAGCCTGGCAAAACGAAGGCAGGGGGCCAGCGCGGGCAGGGAGGGGTGATCGAAACAATCATCCGCGCCTGCAGGGCCGTGCGCACACTGAGCGGCCACCTTCCGGCACAGGACAAGGAGTCCGGCACGCATCTTTGCCGTCAGGATGGGAAATGCGGTGACGAAGACCGCAGCCTCTTTTGTGGCCGTGGCCTCGTTGCACCCCCCGAAGTGCCACTTCCACAGATAATGCCAGAACCGATCCAGGGCCTGCCTGGACGAGGGGGACGGGGAAACTGATCCCACCGGATCGAGCCAGTACAATCCCTGACGACGCGAAGAACGCATCAGCTCCAGGCCGGTGAAGGTCATCTTTTCGAGATTGTGCGCCCGATGGCGGATCACCTCATCCACCAATCGAACGATCTTGGAGGCGGCAAATACCTGCGTACACCTGGGCTCCCCGAACCGGCACGACCAGCATCCTGAACAGCTCATGGTCGTTCTGAGAACATAATGCCCTCCCTGATAGGGTCCGGTTTCCCAGGGATTGACCGGGCCCATGGAGAGATTCAGGGTCTGCAGGCCGGTCCATGCGGCAAGATGCATGGGGCCGGTATCCGGGGTGATCATCAGCTGCAGGGTCTGACCGATGCGGGCCAATTGAGCCAGGGAGGTCGTGCCCGCAAGGTTCAATACGGGGACGTCGAGGCGGGCGGCCACCTGACGCCCGAGCTCCCGTTCTCCAGGGCCTCCGAGCAGGACGGGGCGCACCCCCCTGGCCAGGAGTCCCTGGGCCAGTTCGGTCCAAAAGGAGGCAACGGGACGCTTTTCTTCCTGGCTGGCCCCGAGAAAGATGCCCACCTTGGGATTGTCCGGGGACAATTGCCTGGGCGCAGGCCAGGTCGTGGCCCGAAGATCGCCCAGGGGGATGACATCGAGGGCGTTTAATTCAGCCCAGTGAAAGGTGTTGTGCCTGTTGGAATTGACCAGAGAGGCCCTGTATAATTGCCAGTTTCCCTGGATGTACATATGATCCTGGGTATCCAGAAAGGGGCCGATCTTCTCCTCGGCCCGAACCTTGCCGGCCAGAAAGGCCCCTTCACGCCGATGGCTTACATTGATGACCAGGCTGTAGTCCTGTTGCAGAATCCGGTTGTGGTCCGAAGAAGGAACATACCTGACAGAAGGCCCCAATACTGCGAGATCTTTATAAAACCGCGCTTCAGCCACCACAACGATCTCCTGTCCCGGAAACCGCCGCTGCAACCACAGGAGCAGGGGAAAGGTGAGGATGAGATCGCCCATGCGCAGCATCTGGATGACAAGAATCGGTTTCATAAAAGGGCCTGAAAATCCTGCTCAAAGCCGCACTGACAGGTATATGGAAAAAGGTGGCAGTGCGCGGTCACGATCCGTACCGCCCACGCATCACCCTGAAAATGACCTCGATGCGATGCTCATAGGTGTGCTCGGCCAGGACCCGCCTGCGGGCCCTGGCCGCAACCTTGTTGCGGGCGGTATCGTGATGCAGATAAAACCGGACCAGATCCCTGATTTCCCCGGGATCGTGAAAACAGATCACCTCGCTGCCGGGATCGAAAAGGTCCTCGATCTGCCTGCGGTGGTCGGTAAGCAGAAACTGCCCGCAGGCCGGAACATCGAAGACCCGCTGGTTGACCGCGCCTTTCATCTGCAGACTCGTGCAATTGAAATTGATGGTCGAACAGGGATAGAAAAAGGGAAGTTCCTTGTAGTAGTTCAACCCCGGATGGTACCGCCATTGGTTTCCCGGCCTGCCCAGCAACCGGTGCCAGCCCCTGTCCCCGACGATCAAGGGAGAGAACGAAAGGATCTGCTGCACACAGGAGAGCCGGTATTCCAGGGTCGCCTGCCAGGTGACCAGGGTCTCGTAGGCCAGACGCTCTTCCATGTTTGAAAGTCCGTGCAGCTCTCCGGCCAGCTCCGGATAGGCACGGGCCAGAAACGATTCCACGCTGGACGCCTCCTCCGGGCCGAATCCCTGGGCCACCTTGTGAAACATCTTTTTCAGCCGGGCAGGAAAATCGAACAGCCTGAGCTTGTCCTCCACCTTGGAGACCATGGAATTGCCCACAAAGGAAACATCCGATCGCCAGCGGGAACGATCATCCGGACAGGACCGCGGAAGGAACCGGTGCGCATCCGTAGCCAGGGGGAGGTAATGGACATCCTCAAATCCCCGATCGTTAAGCGTGGAGACATTGTCCGCGTCCCAGGTGAAGATGGTTGTCAACGGCGAGGACAGATCCTTGTAATGATAGAGGATGAGATGGGGATTATCCACGAACCACGAGGCCAGAGGAATGCGCATCTTTTCCAGGAGTCCGGTGAGTACCCCTTCACGATCCACGCCAAGGTGGTTGATCGTCAGCACGAAATCGGGCTGAAAGGAGATAACCGCCTTTAAGATATCCTCGACGAATTCCTGGCAGCCGACCTCTTCGTCCGGAAGGACGACCAATCTGTAGGGCACACCCATCCGGTCGCACACGCTCGTGAATTCGCCGATGAGAAAATATCCGCTGGTCAAAAGAAGAACCCGGGGCGTGTCGGAGACAAATCGGGGATATCGGGTTTTGGCCCAGAAATCCTCCTTGCTGCCCCCTTCCAGGGTTTGCGCCATAGTCCCGTAATACCCGGGATCAAGCCGTTTGTAGGCCGGATGCACCAGGGGCACCAACGGCGGATGATCCTTATGGTCCATCTGCCATCTGGTCAGGATGTTCAGGGCGTCTGTACCATTGTCGGCGTCGATCCAGAGGATTTGTTCCTGGTCGGCAAAGCGCGCTTTGAGCCCGGTTGCCTCGTATATGGGTTTTTCCTTGTCCACGATGGCGAAGGGGCCTTCCCAGGTTTGTACCAGGGTTTCCAGGGCAAATCCCATCCCGCTGCCAAGCAGAACCGGGAGGCAGGGGGGAACGAGCCCGGCCTCATCGATCATCCGCTGCTCGAGCCGCCTGCCGTATTTTCCCACCAGATGCCGGGACCTGCCCTGGATCTCGAGAACGACATCGACCACCTCATTTCCCTGGAAAAGAGGCTGCACCGTATAGGTTGTGTCATCTGCGTGCTGCATGATTTTTTCCATCACGAATCCTGCCGACCGGGAGCATCAGCGCCCGGCAAACCGCTTTCCACATGAATCAATGTTTGATGTCGGGATGCTTGAAATAAAACTCCACACGTCGATTGATCTTCCTGTTTGCCTCGCTCGTATTGGGAACAAGAGGCCGGGTATCTGCATAGCCAACAGCCTTGAGACGAAACGGCGAGATGGAACTGTGCTCGAGCAGGTAGCGAACCGCGGATGCTGCTCGGGCCGAGGAAAGCTCCCAATTGGAGGGATAGGTCGAGGAGGTCGGGACAATATCGTCGGTATGTCCGCGTACGATCAGATCAAAATTGTGGTCCCTCAGAACCGTTGTCACCTTGTCCAGAACCGGCACAGCCTCCCTGGTCAGCACGGCTGAGCCGGATTCGAACATGACACCGCTGCTGATGCGCATGAGCAACCCGGAATCTTCGGGCTTGAGATCCACATTCTTTTTGAGACTCTCATCCTCCTGCAGGGCCGATTGCATGGCCGCGTTCAATCCCAGAACATCCTTGTTCTGCTGGCTCATGGGGATGCCGTCGCGCTCGTATTTGGAGGGCGAAAAAGCAATGTAGGTGTCCTGCTTCCGTTTGACCTGCACACCAAAGGCATCCTTGACCGATCCCATCATGTCCTGGAATTTTTGAATGTCCATGTTGGCAAAGGAGAGCAGAAGGACGAAAAAGGTCAGCAAAAGAGACATGAGGTCGGCAAAGGTGGACATCCATGCCGGTGCCCCCTCTTCGCACGGCTGGTCGTCGAGGCACTTTCGGGGAAGCGGAAGACCCTTTTTGTTGTCGCTGTTCACTATGTTCCGTTCTCCCTCAGCACGGGAGCCAGATAGGCCTCGAGCTTGTCGCTGACAATCCTGGGGTTGTCGCCGTTAAGAATGGAAATGACCCCTTCGACTATTATCTCCCTGTACAAGGTGTCTTCTGCGGAGCGCTCCCCGAGTTTGGTCGCTATGGGCAGAAAAACGACATTGGCCAGAACCGCACCGTAAAAGGTCGTCAGCAAGGCTATGGCCATGGCCGGGCCGATGGACGAGGGATCGTCCAGATTCTGAAGCATGTTCACCAGACCGACCAGGGTCCCGATCATTCCAAAGGCCGGGGACATGGCACCCATGGATTTGAAAATCCCCTGTCCCTGGCGATGTCGCTGCTTCATGAAATTGATCTCTGTTTCCATGACCGAACGGACAAGATGCTCCTCTGTGCCGTCCGCCACCATGAGTATCCCTTTTTTGAGAAAGGGGTCGTTTACATCGGCCCTTTCAAGGGCCACCAGACTCTGCTTGCGTGCCAGTTCGGCAAGCTCCACAATCGTGGCAACAAGTTCGAGGGGTTTGGCCGGTTTGGCAAAAAAGGCCTTCATCATCACCCGAAAGGCCCTGAAAACCGTGGACATGGGGTACATGACAAAGGTCACGGCAACCGTACCGCCGATGACAATACAGACAGAAGGGATATCGATGAAAGCTCCCAGACTCCCGCCCAGAAACATGGCCGTGACGATCAATCCGAAACAGGCCGCAATACCCAGCAGTGTTCCTATATCCATACGAATTATTATTTATATTGTAAGAAGGGCAGGCTTGCCGGACCGCAGTTGCAATCCTTTTCAGAGCAAGCTTGTAAAATGTTTTCAAAGCTCGAGGCACCCTTGCCGCGAACCATGTATCACAACGCATCCCAATCAGGGCAAACTCAAAAACTTCGAAAAGATCTGCCCGGGAACGCGCGAAGCGTTCGTTTTCACGAGCTCAGGACAAAGAGGGAGGGACAATCGATACGCCGAAACAGAGCGTGGATCAGCCTGGGAGATATCATCTGTCCAGGGCCGGTGAGCTATGACACAGTTCATGGTCCTTGAAAAAGAAGCAAACATCCTGCAAGGGCTCTTCAACCCGGTAATGGGCAGGACCGATGCTTATATCCACACCCGGCAGCACCTCGCCCGGAACGACCAGCCGGGCCGCTGGATTGAAAGAAGATTCAATGGCCTTCCATACGTTGCGGTATCGATCCATGAGTTGATCCAAACTTTCAGCCAGGGTCTCCTGATCCGCGGGTTTTTCGGAATCGTTTTTTTCGGCAGGGGTCATTTGATCCAGAACAGCTTTGATTCCGGCGATCTTCCTGCCCAGCAGTTTGCCCTTGCGCAGCAAACCCGGATCAAACCCCATGATAAAACTGGTCCTTCCCCCCATGCCGCATCCAACCCGTTCCTGAACAAACACGGATCCCCGGGAATAGACATTTCCTCCGTAAAAACGCCCCTTGATCACGATGAGCCTGGGGGCCAGCAGATCGCTGTGATAGCAGGCTCCCTGGATGAGGATGTCACGTCCTGAACAAAGGATCGCGTTTTCACAAAACCCCACCTTGATGGTCCCCTTGGACCGGATGTCGGCCTTCTTGGACCCCTTGATGCCGCCGTCCACCTGCAGGGCATGGTTGGCCATCACCTTGGCACCGTTTACATTCCCGTAGACCCGAACATTTTCCCCGGTGACCTCGAACCCCGAGCGTACGGTGCCGTGAACGATAATATCGTTCACGAATCGGATATTGCCTGTGTGATAATCCACATCTCCCCGAATATTGAGGACCTTTTTGACGTTGATGGTTCCGTCGAGATAAAAAACATATCCATTGGCCCCGGCCAGGAGGCGGTCTGGATCTTCCGGATCCACCCGGCAATTATGGCCCATGGGGAACTTCTTGTGCTCGTGAACGAACCTGGCATCGTATGCACTCTCTTTTCCGGGAGGAATTTCCTTCCAATTCGCCAGGACATCTCCTTGAAGCACGTTCTGCACATAACCGAGCTTGCGATGATCCACACCGCCCCCTTCAAGTGCCAGGGGGGACAACTTTTGATGATCAAAATCCGGATCAAAATGGTGGTTGAGAAAATAGGACATAGTCACCATCCTCGCTCGAAAACATTGGCAAACATCGGTTCCACACGGCAGACCGTGACCTTAAAAGCCAGCCGGGGAGCCACCACAATTCACGGCTGCCGGATCATGTCTTGGAATATTCTCCCGGAAAAAGCTCCCTGCTGTCCAGGGAGAGGGTCACCGGTCCCCAATTGACCAGCTCCACATCCATTTCCGCGCCAAAGATGCCGGTTGCCAGATCAGGGCAGAGGCGTTTCAGATCCTCGGCAAACCGGTTGAAAAGGGGTTCGGCAATCTCCGGGCGAAGGGCACCGGAAAAGGAGGGGCGGCGTCCCTTTGTGCAATCGCCAAACAGGGTGAACTGAGAGACAAGCAGGATGTTTTCTCCACCATCGAGTAAGGAGCGATCAAAATGGGCCTTGTCACCCGGAAAAATACGCAGGTTGACGATTTTATTCAAAAACCCCTTCCAGACCCGTGAACCGACCAGCTCGGGACCATCCTCCGCACCCAGCCCCAAGAGGACGACCATCCCCGAATCAATGGCCCCGACTTCGCTCCCCTTCACACATACCCGCGCCCGGTGGACCCGCTGAATGATCGCCCTCATGAGCGCGTCTCCGTTCCGGATGTCTGGCCCCGATCCTCACACCCCTCGTAAAAGGCCATGGAGCTGTCCTTTTCCGCAACCATGGTCCAACAGAGACGAACAGGTGTGTCCTGCAGACGTTCGCTCAAACCATCGAAGATATATCTGGCCAATTCTTCCGAGGTGGGATTACGAACGGCAAAATAGGGAAGTTCGTTCAGACAGGTATGATCGAGGCCCTCGAGCACCTCTTTCAGGTGATTCTTGAGCTCCTTGAAATCCATGAGATATCCGATTTTCGGGTCCAGCCGGGTACCCGAAACCTCGGCCTCGACGGTAAAATTATGGCCGTGCAACGCCTCGCACTTGCCCTGATAGTGCCTGAGCTGATGCGCCGCGCTGAAGTCCAGGCGTACCCGAAGACGCCAGCGTCCATTATGGGTCATAGAAACTCAACTCCTTGATCGTTGTGTGATACGAGGGGGTATCTGATTTTTCAAAGACGGCTCAGGCTGTCGAATCCTAAAAAATAGTTGTCACTTTTCCGGGATTCTCCTGTCTCCTTTCTTTTCCTCCTGCTCGTTCCGGTTTGGGCGAACACAAGGTTCGCCCCTTGGACATTCGCCTTTCCCGTCAGCTTTGCATAAGGTCTGCTCACCTCGCAAGCTCGCTAAGCATTCACTTTAGCGTTGCATAAGGTCTGCTAACCTCGCAAGCTCGCTAAGCATTCACTTTTCCTGCCTTTCCTGCGCACTGCGCCCTGCCTACTGCGCACTTTTTTCCGCGTCCCTTTCCCGAACAACCCCGGCCCGCCAGGTCTCGATCTCTTTCCAGAATATGGGATCCGTACTGACCTGAAAGGCGGGCCCCAGGCGGACGGTGCACAAAAAACCGTTTATCTCCAAAGAGAGATGAACCGGATTGTCCCCGGGATATCTGGCCAGGATCTCCTTGAGCCCGTTGACAAAATCCTGCCCCGCCACCCGGGGATGGGCCACATGGATACAGACAGCGGCAATCCCTTCCTTGACCGCTGCGCACAGCGGCTTGAAGGAGACCGCCCGCAACTTGAGAACACTTCCTTCCTCTTCCCGGGCCTGATCCCGATCATCCTTGATGACCACGCCTTCGAGAAGCAAGGGCTCGTCTTTGTCGAGTTCTTCACGAAACTGGTGAAAAACCTCCGGGAAAACGATCACCTCGCCCATACCCGTCAGGTCCTCGACCTGGCAAAAGGCCATCTTGTCACCCTTTTTGGTCAGGATATCCTTTCGCCCGGTGACGATCACGGCCACACGTCCCTCGCTGCCTACCGAGGATTCCCTGAGCCGTTCCAGGGTGGCATAACTGTGACGATGGATCTCCTCCCGGTACGGTGCCAGGGGATGGCCCACCAGGTAGAAGCCAAAGGCCTCCTTTTCCATCTGAAATTTTTCCTCGTCCGGATATTCAGCGAGTCCGGCCTCCTCGATATCCATGCCCAGCCCGGTCAGGCTGCAGGCCGCATCCGTCACCATGCTCATGAAGGAGAGCTGTCCCCCGGTGGTGTTTTTGGAGGATCGCTGGGCCATGGCCATGACCCGTTCCATCCCGGCCATTATCGATCGCCGGGTACATCCGAGGGCATCCATGGCCCCGCTCTTGGCCAGACTCTCGATAACCTTCTTGTTCACCTTGCGCATGTTCACCCGTTGGCAGAAATCGAGCAGGCTGAGGAAATCGCCTCCAGCCTGACGTTCCGCGACAATGGACGCAACAGCGTTTGCGCCGACCCCCTTGATTCCGGACAGGCCGAAACGGACCTGCTCGCCCTCGACCGTGAACTGATTCTCACTCTTGTTGACGTCAGGGGGCAGGACCGGAATATCCATTTCCCGGCAGTTGTTCACATGGGCCATGACCTTGTCCGTGTTGTTCACCTCCGAGGTGATCATGGCGGCCATGAACTCGGCCGGATAATGGGCCTTCAGATAGGCGGTCTGATAGGAGATCAGGGCGTAGGCCGCACTGTGGGACTTGTTGAACCCGTATCCGGCGAACTTCTCCATGAGATCGAAGATGTATTCGGCGGCCTCGTCCGGGATGTCGTTTTCCCGGGTTCCCTGGAGAAAACGGGTCCGCTGTTTGGCCATGACCGCTGGATCCTTTTTGCCCATGGCCCGGCGCAGGATGTCACCTTCGCCCAGGGAGTAGTTGGCCAGGTCCGAGGCGATCTTCATGACCTGTTCCTGATAGAGGATCACCCCGTAGGTGTCCTCGAGAATGGGCTGGAGTACGGGTTCCAGGCTGGGATAGGGATATTCGACCTTTTCCTCGCCGTGCTTCCGGCGCACAAAGAGATCGACCATCCCGCTCTCCAGGGGGCCGGGACGGTACAGGGCCAAAAGGGCGATGATGTCCTCGAAACAGCTCGGTCGCATGCTCCGAAGGACATTTTTCATCCCCGAGCTTTCCAGCTGAAAGACCCCGTCGCTGTCCCCCCGGCAGAGGAGCTCAAAGGACTGGGGATCGTCCAGGGGGAGCTTTTCCACATCAGGGACCGTCTTGCCGTTCTTCTCGATCAGCTTCAGGGCGTCGTCGATCACGGTCAGGGTCTTGAGACCCAGAAAGTCGAACTTGATCAGCCCGGCCACCTCGACCTTCTTCTTGTCGAACTGGGTGATCACCTCCCCCTTCTTGCCTCGAAAGAGCGGGAGATATTCGGTCATGGGCTTCTGGGAGATGACCAGTCCGGCCGCATGGGTGGAGGCATGGCGGGCCAACCCCTCGAGGCGCTTGCAGATAGTGAGCAGCTTGTCCACCCGGGCGTCGGCCTGCATCAGCTTGCCCAGATCGGGCTCCTGTTCCAGGGCCTTTTGAAGGGTCATGCCGAGATCGTCGGGAATGAGTTTGGCGATCTTGTCCACTTCCTTGAGGGGGATATCCAGAACCCGTCCCACATCCCGAACCACGCCCTTGGCCTTCATGGTCCCCATGGCCACGATCTGGGCCACATGATCCTTGCCGTATTTCTCGCTGACGTAGCGGATGACCTCTTCCCGGCGGTTGTAGCAGAAATCCACATCAATATCAGGCATGGATTCGCGTTCGACATTGAGAAACCGTTCGAAAAAAAGATGATACCTGATGGGATCCAGGTCGGTGATCTTCAGGGACCAGGCCACGATGCTCCCGGCTGCCGAACCCCGTCCCGGGCCCACGGGAATCCCCTTCTCCTTGGCCCAATTGATGAAATCCTGGACAATGAGAAAATAGGCGGGAAATCCCTTCTCGATGATCACATCGAGCTCCTGGTCCATGCGGGCGTGATAGACCGTTTCGTCCACCTCATAGGGCAGCTGATCCAGACGCTGCCGGAGTCCCTCTCTGGAGAGTTTGACAAACTCCTCGTCCAGGGTCCTCCCCTCGGGAACATCGTAGACCGGAAAATAATGCTGGTTCAGGGTCAGATCGAGATTGCAGCTCTCGGCAATGCGCGCGGCATTCTCCAAGGCCTCGGGGCAGTCCTTGAACTCGTGCTCCATGACCTCGGGAGATTTGTAGTAAAAGGCGTCCGTATCGAACTTGAGCCGTTTGGTGTCGCTGGCCAGCTTGCCCGTGCCCACGCAGAGCAGGATATCGTGGGCCTCGGCATCTTCCTTGTAAAGATAATGACAATCGTTGGTGGCCAGCAGGGGAAGCCTGGTGGCCTCGGCCAGCTCCTTCAGCTGTTCGTTGACCCGCTCCTGCTCCTTGAGCCCGTTGACCATGAGTTCGAGATAGAAACGATCCGGATAGATGGAGGCATATTCCCTGGCCACGGCCAGGGCCTCATCCATGCCCTTGTTCCGCAGGGCCTGGGGTACCTCGCCCTGGAGACAGGCTGACGAGGCAATGATCCCCTCGCTGCACTGGATCAATTTTTCCTTGTCCACCCGCGGTTTGTAATAAAACCCCTCCAGAAAACTGTCGGAAACGAGTTTGACCAGATTCTTGTATCCCTGATTGTTCTGGGCCAGAAGCAGGAGATGGTATCTGGTCCGGGTATCCTTGTCCTTCATCTTCCCCGGGGTGACATAGACCTCGCACCCGATGATCGGCTTGATCCCGAACTTCTTGGCCATCTGATAAAAGGCCAGGGCCCCGAACAGGTTACCGTGATCAGAGATGGCGGCCGAGGAAAAACCAAAATCAACGGCCTGGGTACACAGATCCTTGATCCGGATACCACCGTCGAGCAGGGAATATTCAGTATGACAATGAAGATGGGTAAAGTCTGACATGAGGAGGGGGTTTGAGGGGTTTAAGCCTGATCACCGCACAGGGTGATACGCAAACTTTTTTCCTAGAGAACAACCGTACCAAAGGCAAGAACACAGAAAAAAGCGAAAAGGGCGGAATCCGCCCGTAACCAAACGAATTCCGCCATGATTTCAGCATGCTGTTTCCCCTCGACATCACATCGAGCGGACAATCTATCCTTACAAACTGCGCTCTTGGCACCTATCCTTTCCTGCGCACTGCCCCCTGCGCACTCACAACCTACATATCCTTTGCCACCATTCGGGTGAGCCGCAGCAGCTGGTTGGAGAACCCGGCCTCGTTATCGTACCAAAGCAGAAGTTTGAGCATGGTCCCGTCCATGACCGTTGTGCACAGGGAATCGACCACCCCGCCATGGACGCTTCCGTTGTAATCAATGGAGACCAGGGGTTCATCGCTGTATCCCAGGGGACCGTTCATGGGACCTTCGGATGCGGCCTTGAGGGCCTTGTTGACCTCTTCGACACTGGTCGCCTTGTCCAGCTCGCAGACAAAATCCACCAGAGAGGAGTTGGAAGTGGGAACCCGCACGGCCATGCCGTCCAGCTTGCCGGCAAGGGCGGGGATAACCTTGGTCACGGCCTTGGCCGCGCCGGTGGTCGTGGGGATCATGGACAGGGCAGCGGCCCGGGCCCGGCGGAGATCCTTGTGGGTGCCGTCCAGAATGCGCTGGCTCATGGTATAGGAATGAATGGTGGTCATCAGCCCGTGCTTGATCCCAAAGGTGTCGTGGATGACCTTGGCAGCCGGGGCGAGGCAATTGGTGGTGCAGGAGGCATTGGAGATGACCTTGTGGGAGGAATCGTATTCCTCCTGGTTGACCCCCATGACCACGGTCACGTCCGCACCCTTGGCCGGGGCGCTGACAATGACCTTTTTGGCGCCGGCAGCCAGGTGTTTCTCGCAGTTCTCGCGATCCTTGAAGATACCGGTGGTCTCGAGAAGGATGTCCACATCGTATTTTCCCCAATCCCAGTCGGCCGGGGCATTGCGCTCGATGGCCACCTGCCTGCCCTCGAGCAGGAATCCCTGATCATTGGCCTTCACGGCCCCGGCAAAGGTTCCGTGCACCGAGTCATAGCGCAGCAGATGGGCCAGATCGCTGTTGGTTCCCCGATGTCCGTTGACAACGACCAGTTCGAAATCCTGATCCCCGGCCAGAAGCCTGGCCATGTACCGGCCAATCCGACCAAACCCGTTCAATCCAATCCTGATAGCCATTACGTTTCTCCTTTGTTCTTGAGCCAAATCGTCTCACGGTTTGTTCCAGACCCCCGACCTCGCAGCCGGGCACTCCGGTTCGCCAATCGTTCCATCAGTCGTCAAACATGCGCATAGTCCAAAAAGAATATACAAACAACCAGCATGCAAACATCGTGAAGATGCCGGTCATCCAGCCCACTTACAGGGTACAGCGTGCTCGAAGGATCACTCCCGGCCGGGAGTCAGACCCGTTGCCGCCGGCTGAGCCGGGTTGCTCCACGTTTGCTTTCGTCACATAGCATGGCTATATTGTGGACTTTTTTTAGTCAATACGCGGCAGTTTCCTACGGACAGCGAGCCTGCCATGAGAATACATCAACCCTGGACTCTTCCCACAGGGAAAAACTGTTTTCGCCCCAATCTCTGAAACAGCCGGGCTGGTTTGTCCCGTTTGGGGCGGCCCGACTGTCTGACCGAGCCAGGCATCGTTCATCAAGCCGTTGCCTGACATCATGCCGAAATTGTAACCATTACTGAGCAACGGCTTGATGGTACGAGGCCGGCGAGGGAGTTTCGAGCCGCCCCAAACGGGACAAACCAGCACGGCGGCCCCAGCTCCAAGGCTGGACAGACCACTGCGAACCGATTAGCCAGCAGATCCCACGGTGGGGATCTTTGAGGACCAGCCCTTCACAACCACGTCACGGCATGACATTGTTGACCGTGTTGACCATGATGACCCAACTGACCACAATGACTGAAATGACCACACAATCTGAACAAACACCTACCGTCGCCGTGATCGGCGGGGGGCTGGCCGGAAGCGAGGCCGCCTTCCACCTGGCAAAGGGTGGTATTTCCACCACGCTTTTCGAGATGAAACCCGCCCGCTTCTCCCCGGCCCACCAGCACGAGGGCCTGGCCGAACTGGTCTGTTCCAATTCCCTGCGCTCCACCGACCCGGAAAGCGGCATCGGACTGCTCAAAATGGAGATGGAACAATTGGACAGCCTGATCATGCAGGCCGCCCGCACCACCGCCATCCCCGCGGGCAAGGCCCTGGCCGTGGACCGGGAACGCTTTTCACAGGAGATCACCCGGCAACTGGAGGGATTGGAACAGCTGACCATTATCCGCCAGGAGATCACCTCCCTGGACGATCCTCTTCTCGAGCCCTTTTCCAGGGTGATCATCGCTGCCGGACCCCTGGCCTCGGACCCCCTGACCCGAAGCCTCATGGCGGCCACCGGGGAAAACGACCTCTATTTCTACGATGCCATCGCCCCCATCGTGGCCACGGACTCCATCGATATGGACAAGGCCTTCTGGGGATCCCGGTATCATCCCGAGGAAAAGGACTATCTCAATTGTCCGTTGAATGAAGAGGAGTACACGGCCTTTGTCCAGGCCCTGAAGGAGGGAACCCGGGTCAACCCCCGGGAGTTTGAAAAGACGATCCATTTCGAGGGGTGTCTGCCCATCGAGACCATGGCCGACCGGGGGGAGCAGACCCTGGCCTTCGGTCCCCTGAAACCCGTGGGCCTGATCGATCCGCGCACCGGCAGACAGCCTTTTGCCTGTGTCCAGCTCCGGGCGGAGAACAGGGACAAGACCGCCATGAATATGGTCGGATTCCAGACCAAACTCACCTATCCGGAGCAGAAACGGATCTTCTCCATGATCCCCGGGCTGGAACACGCGGAATTCGAGCGCATGGGTTCCATCCACAGAAACACCTTTGTCAACGCGCCCAAGGTGCTCACCCCGCATCTGGAGCTGAAAGACAGGCCCGGTTTCTTTCTGGCCGGACAGATCACCGGGGTGGAAGGGTATCTGGAATCAGGGGCCACCGGCCTGTGGCTCGGTCTGTTTTTGAGCAAAAAGATCACCTCCCTTCCTCCGGCCACCACCGCCCTGGGAGCCCTTCTGCACCATGTGCAGACCCCGGCCAAAAAATTCCAGCCCTCCAATATCAATTTTGGTCTCATGCCCGGCCTGAACCGCAAGGCCAGAAAAAAAGACCGCAAAACACTCTATGCCGCCCGAGCGGTTCAGGCTTTCGCCAAGTGGCTCCGACAGACATCCCTGTCCTAAACCACGCACTCCCGCACTACAGATCACGCTGTCGGCTGCAGTCCGACCGTTTTCCCGCATGGTATCCGCCAGGCGCACCCGGCATGTCCCTCCCGGACATCCCGGGTGCGCTTGATTTTCCTTCCTACTTCTCCTTCTCCCGCTGGATATCCACCAGTTCATAAAAGACAAAGGCCACGAGCACGGTCCACCCGACAAAATGAAAGAAGATGTTCCCGGCAAGGGAAAGACTGCTTTCAATGGAGTTGAGTACCGCGCTGATCAGAAAAACCGTGCTCACCAGCATGAGCACTCCAAGGACATGGTTGCCAATCCGCATGAATCTGTTTTCCAGCTCACGGTAGCTGAACGAGGTCCAGATCTGGCTCAATGTGGCCCAGATAATGGGAATGGCCACAAAATACACGAGCAGATTGTCCTCTTCGGGAAGTCGAAAATCCAGATAGAACTCGAAAAACCATACCCCTGCCACCAGGATAAAAATATCCCGCAGTACGACAAAAACAAACATAGCAAATCACCTGGTAAAAAAATTCAAAACAAGCTATGGACCAAAAAGCTCCCATGAGCCTCTCCACCTTTGCACCTGCCATTACTCGACAGTCATGTTTTGTGCTTTTTTTTCAACTCGGTCGACAAAAAATGCTCCACAAGAGGAGCCAAGGCAAATTTGTTCTTGTCCAAGTACCTGGAATAGGGTGGCCGGCTTGCCCCGTTCCGGGCGGTTTGACTGTCTGACCGAGCCAGGCATCGTTCATCAAGCCGTTGCCGGACTTTTTGCCGAAAAACCATGTTCTTATGGAGCAACGGCTTGATGGTACGAGGCCCGCGAGGGAGTTTCAAAGCGCCCGGAATGGGGCAAGCCGGCCATGAGAACAAATCAGCCCTGCAAGAGGATCATTTCACCCTTGACAGGGCAACGGGATTACGACTAGCAATGGTACTACCATTTAGCAAGAAAAAACAATTCAATTCTTAGTCTTCAATATTTTATTCCATAATTTCAGGGTAATGAAAAACAAATTTTTCATCTCCTGACCAACCATCGCCTTAAAAGTAGGACCAATAATGTCTGAAGCCATCAAACTTTTGTTCACTCCGGTCCAGGCCGGACGGGCCAGTGAAGATATCGCCCTGCAGGTCGAAGCGGCCATTATGGACGGAAAGATCCTTCCCGGCGAAAAGCTGCCCAGCGAACGCGACATGCAGACCCAGTTCAAGACCGGTCGGGGTGTTGTGCGCGAGGCCCAGAAGATCCTGAAACAAAAAGGACTCATTGAAATCAAAAAGGGCTCCAAGGGCGGGGCATTCATCAAACAGATCGAAGTGGACAGCGTCAGCGAGTCCTTCACCCTTTTCCTAAAGCAAAAAAATATCGACCCGGAATCATTGATAGAATTTCGTGAAAGTCTGGACAGAACCATCACCGCCCTGGCCGTTGCCCGGGGAACCAGAGAAGAGAAAATGGCCCTGGTGGAAAAGACCCTGGAGCTCGAGGCCTATGTCGCCAACGACAATCCGGACATGCCGACCATTGCCGAACTTGACCGGGCCCTGAACATCCAATTCGCCCGGATGACCAAAAATCCCGTCTTCGAGTGGGTCATGTACGCCATCCAAAAGGGGTTCAGCTCGTACGACTACGCCCTCTACGATGACCCGGACTACCGGGAAATGACCGTATCCAACTGGAAGGAAACGGCCCGACATATCGCCGAAGGAGAACCACTCAAGGCCCTGACTTATGTTGGAAATCATTATCTGATGCTACTGCGATGTGTTCAGGAAAAAAACGGGGCCCTGCCCAATCGGAAAAACTTTTTGGAAATCCCCAGATTGAACAACCATACACAAACATAAGAGGAGCGACCATGCCCACTGAAAATTATGATTACATCATTGTCGGCGGCGGATCGGCAGGCAGTGTTCTGGCCAACAGACTCAGCGCCAATCCCAAGAACAAGGTCCTGGTTCTGGAGGCCGGGCATCCGGATTACAAATTGGATTTTCGCATCCACATGCCCGCTGCCCTGACCTACCCCCTGCAGGGCAAGACCTATAATTGGTGGTATGAATCCGAACCCGAGCCGCACATGCACAACCGAAGAATATATCAGCCTCGGGGCAAGGTTCTTGGTGGATCCAGCTGCATCAACGGGATGATCTACATCCGGGGCAATGCCATGGATTATGAAAAATGGGGCCAGAACGAGGGATTGGAAAATTGGGACTATGCCCATTGCCTCCCCTATTTCAAGCGCTTCGAATGCCACCAGTCCGGTGCAACCCAGTATCAGGGAACCTCCGGCCCCCTCTATCTGACCACCCCCGAATGCGCCAACCCCCTGTTCAACGCCCTGTTCGACGGGGTGCAGGAAGCCGGCTATCCTTTGACTGAGGATGTCAACGGATATCAGCAGGAAGGCTTCTCCCATTTCGACGCCACCATCTACCGCTCCCGGCGCTGGAACGCTGCCCGGGCCTATGTCCATCCGGTCAAGAAGCGGCGCAATCTGACCATCAGATGCCGGACCAAGGCCACCAGAATTCTGTTCGGCGGAAAAAAGGCCATCGGCGTGGAATACGCCAGGGGCAAAAAACTCCGTAAGGCCTATGGCGGCGAGATCATCTGCTGCGGGGGATCCATCAACACCCCGCAACTGCTGCAGCTCTCCGGAATAGGCAATGGTGACGAACTGAACGCCCTGGGCCTCGACGTGGTCCACAATCTTCCCGGAGTGGGCGAAAATCTTCAGGATCATTTGGAACTCTATGTCCAATATGCCTGCCAGAAGCCGGTGAGCATGTACCCGGCCCTCAAATGGTACAACCAGCCCTGGATCGGTCTCAAATGGCTCTTCGGACAGACCGGTGAGGCGGCAACCAACCACTTCGAGGCCGGCGGATTCATCCGCAGCAACGATGAGGTGGAGTACCCCAATCTCCAATTCCACTTTCTGCCCATCGCCATCAGATACGACGGCACCGCGCCTGCGGCCGGGCACGGATTCCAGCTCCATGTCGGTCCCATGTACTCGGACGCCCGGGGCCACGTGAAGATCAGATCCACTGATCCCGGCGACTATCCCGAGATCGTGTTCAACTATCTGTCCACGGACAAGGACAAAAAAGAGTGGGTCGAGGCCATCCGCTGCTCCCGGAACATCATCAGCCAGAAGGCCTTTGACGAATTCCGGGGCGAGGAGCTCGCTCCGGGCGCTGACAAGCAGAGCGACGAGGAAATTCTCGATTTCGTGGCCCGGGAAGGGGAAAGCGCCTATCATCCCTGCAGCACATGCAAAATGGGCTACGATGACATGAGCGTTGTGGACGCCGATCTCAAGGTGCATGGCGTGGAAAACCTGCGGGTGGTGGACGCGTCCATCATGCCCGAAATCACCAACGGGAATATCTATGCCCCGGTCATGATGATCGCTGAAAAGGCCGCGGACATCATTCTGGGCAACACCCCGGAACGCCCGCTCGATGCGGGATTCTACAAAGCGAAATAAACGGAGGTTCTTTGATGATCACAAAGAAGATGTACATAAACGGCACATGGACCGAATCGATCTCCGGCGAGCGGATCGGCATACTCAACCCCTGCAGCGGGGAGACCATCGCCTCTGTGCCCACGGGCAACCGCGAAGACGCCCGATTGGCCATCAAGGCCGCCAGAAAGGCCTTTGAGGACGAATCCTGGGCCGGACTGACCGCCACGGCACGCGCAGAAATGATCTACAAGCTGGCCGATCTGATCAAACGGGATGTGGAAGAACTGGCCCGGCTGGAAACCCTGAACACGGGCAAGACCGTGGAGGAAAGCCGCTGGGACATGGATGAGATAGCCGGCATTTTCCGCTATTACGCCGGTCTGGCGGACAAGGATGCCGGCGAGGTCATCAGTTCGCCCTTTGCCAACACCTCGAGCATGGCCATCCGCGAACCCGTGGGTGTCTGCGGCCAGATATCCCCCTGGAACTACCCCCTTTTGCAGGCGGCCTGGAAACTGGCCCCGGCCCTGGCGGCCGGATGCACCGTGGTCATGAAGCCAAGCGAGATCACCCCGCTGACGGCCATCAAGACGGCCGAACTGGTCGAAGAGGCCGGCTTTCCGGCCGGGGTGGTCAACGTGGTTCTGGGTCCCGGTTCCAGCGTGGGTGCGGAATTGTCCGAAAATCCCGATGTGGATCTGATCTCCTTTACCGGAGGCATCGATACGGGCAAGCGGATCATCAAGGCGGCCAGCGGGAACGTGAAAAAACTCGCCCTGGAACTCGGGGGGAAGAATCCGAACATCATCTTTGCGGATGCGGATTTCGACACCGCCCTGGACTATGCCCTCAACGGGGTCTTTTTCCACGCCGGACAGATCTGCTCCGCAGGGGCGCGCATCCTGGTGCAGGAAGAGATCCACGACCGTTTTGTGGACGCCCTCAAAGAACGCATGTCCCGGATCGTCATCGGTGACGGCTTTGGCAAAGATACCCAGATGGGGCCGGTCATCTCGGCCGAACATCTGGCATCCATTGAACAGTACGTATCCATTGCCACAGAGGAAGGGGCCAATCTGATTCTGGGCGGAAAACGCCCGGACGATCCCGAGCTGCAATCCGGCTTCTACTACCTGCCCACCCTGTTCACCGGCTGCACCGCGGATATGCGCATCGTCCGGGAAGAGGTCTTCGGGCCGGTCATCAGCGTGGAGAAATTCACCACCGAAGAAGAGGCCATCCACCTGGCCAACGATACGGTCTATGGGCTTTCCGCCGGTTTCTGGACCCGGGATCCGGACCGCATCTACCGCGTCTCCAGGGCCCTCAGATTCGGAACGGTCTGGATCAACGACTTCAACATCTACTTTACCCAGGCCCCCTGGGGCGGGTACAAGCAGTCCGGAATGGGACGCGAACTGGGAAAAACCGGTCTGGAAGAGTATACGGAAATCAAACACATCTACCAGAACCACGCCACCAAGCCGATGAACTGGTTCGGTTGCTGAACACCACCCGGCCAGGGATGGGGTCGACCACGTCCCTGGCCGGCTTCCAGCGATCCATATACCCTGTAAACACGTTTTTTCCGGACATCATTGCCATTTTTTTCTGCGGTCCAAGATAGCCGAGATGCCCGGACCCTATTCTCAAACCAAGGAGGTCGTATGTTTACCAATGCCAAACTACAACTCATGGGGATCATTGTATGTGCTTTTGCCATGGTCCTTCCCGGATCGGTCATGGCTGAGACCAAAAAACCGATCAAGATCGCCAGCGTCAGCTGGACCGGCGTTACCGTGAAAACCGAACTCGCCGTCAAGATTCTCAACAGCCTGGGCTATGAGGCAGAAAATCTCATGGTCTCCGTGCCCATCGCCTACAAGGCCATGGCCTCGGGCGAGGCGGAGTTCTTCCTGGGCAATTGGATGCCCACCCAGGAAACCATGGCCAATGAATATTTCAAACAGGGCACGGTCATCAAGTCCGTGGCCAATATGGTCGATGCCAAGTACACCCTGGCGGTACCGTCCTATTGCTATGAAGCCGGGCTTCGGGATTTCAACGATATCCACAAGTTTGCGGACAAGCTGGAGAACAGAATTTACGGGATCGAGGAAGGAAACGACGGCAACCAGGTCATCTTGAAGATGATCAACAACAACATGCACAATCTGGGTGACTTTGAACTCATCCCGTCCAGCGCGGCCGGAATGCTCTCACAGGTCCAGTCCTTTGTCCGGGACAAAAAATGGATCGTCTTCCTGGGCTGGTCCCCGCATTACATGAACAAGGTCATTGACATGAAATACCTCTCGGGAAGCAACGGGGAGACCTTTGGCCCCAACGACGGAACCGCGACAGTCTACACCAACTATCGCAAGGGATTCGACAAGGAATACCCCAATGTGACCGCATTTCTCGAACAATTCACCTTCCCCATCTCCATGATGAACGAGATCATGACCATGATGTTCAAGGACGACAATCTGCAGCCCGCCGAGGCAGGTATGATGTGGGTCAAAGCACATCCCGAGATATACCGGAAATGGCTCGACGGTATCACCACGGTGGACGGCAAACCCGCCCTGCCCGCCTTTGAAGCCGCGCTGAGGTAACATTCAGGCTGGAATGACGCTGGAAGGCACACAAGACCCGCCTTGTCCGTTTTCGGGCAAGGCGGGTTTTGTGTGCGTTTCTCTGATCCTCTGCCCCTTGAGCGAAGCGGCAGTAGGGTCTGTTGGCGTTGCGGGTGCCAACCCGCATTGGATGATCAACCGGGAAATGCAATCCCCCAGGATGATCCCGACGAAGGAGCATTGACGGGTGTGCCAGCCCCGCCCCTGGAATCAACCACCACGAAATCTCCGTATCCTGCAGGAAGGACCAGAGACGGGATGAGATTGCGGTCCATGGATTGAACCTCCTTGCGAACATACGAGCCCAACTCGCTAATATGTACCCTGCCGTCTCGGGAGGTGTCGGCAAAAAGCCCGGCCCCGAGTCCCTTGAACAGGGCGTAGGCGAACGGGGAACAAGGGATGCCCGGATAGTCCAAGCCCGTCTGCTGACCTCCCCGGGTGGCCGAGAGCATGGCAACCCCGAGATCCCTCGCCCTGCGCATGATCCTGGTCATATTGAGGGGGCCGCTGTGGGCCAGATCGCAAAGCACGAAGGGTCGCGCCTTGAGTTCGGCGAGACGTTGCAAAATGGTTTCGATCTCAAGAACACTTTCTTTCTGGAATCCGCCCTGTCCATCTGAACGGGCATCCCGTGGCAGAAAAACCACTCGATCCTCCGGTGTCGTCACCCCTTGTCCCACCAGCATGACCACCACGGTATCGTCAGGCCCGGCCTTTTCCAGACCGGCCAGGGCATCCTCGATATGTTTTCCCGTCGGCGACTTGCCGTGATCGTCACTGACCAATGTCTCCTGCACCTCCCCGTACCCCTTGCCCCTGAAGGCCTTGAAGGTCCGACCGACCATGTTCACATCGGTGGGGGGCATGGACAGATTCATGGGTGCCACGGTATCGAGCGTCCCCACCCCCACTCCAAGATAATAGAGATCGCCCGGGGATGATCGGGCCGGGTCCGCCTCCCCGGCTACCGTCGCCTGGATCTCGGCAACAGAATGTGCCCCCTGCGTTCCCACGGCAACAAGACCAATGGTGTTCTTTCCGGAAGCAAGGGTCACAGGAAGGTTGTTGCGGCCACGAGCGAACCTTTGTGTAGTATCGGTGATCACTCCGTATCCATTGATCCGGACCCTGATCCTATCCAGAGGATCCTCCCGGGTATCCAGGGAAAAGAGAAGCGAGGTCCTGGGAGATTGGAGAACAGCTCCGTCCCTGGGAGTGAGGATCTCGATTTCCGGAGGACGATGGCGGTTCAAAAATGCCGCCGAGATCAAAGGTGCGTCCTTTTCAGCCACCTCTGGACCTTGAACGCCAACAATCAACGTGGATCTCAGAATATCCGGCCGATAGAGCGAATGTCCGAAAGATACCACCGGTACCGCCTCGGGGATACCATCTCCTTGCACCGGCAGCAGACACCGAAGCAGCGACTCTCCCAGGGGCGAGCAATCAAGATATCCCGTCGGGGTCCAGGCAATCCATTCGAGATCGTCTGTAGCGAGTATCGTGGCCAGCAGTTCACCGGTCTTGAGGTTCCAGAGCCGTACGGTCTGATCCAGGGAACCCGAAACAAGCCGGGTCCCGTCAGCAGAAACGGCCAGACAGGTCACCGCTCCGGTATGTCCCTTGAACTCGAGAACCTTTTCTCGATCACGAATCCGGTACATACTCAGAGAGCCATACCCGCCGCCACTGATCACACAGCTTCCATCCGGGGTGAGGGAGGCCGCGCAATGTTCCTTTCCATCCTCATAGTTTCTCAGAATCTGAATCAAACAGAAATCCTGATCATAAACCTCCAGGAGACTTCCAGAACTCTCGGCTCCAACCCGGCGGACCATGCGATATCGACCAACCTGCTCAATGGACCCGTTTGCCGCCGAAGGGATCCTGGTCGGAAGCAAACCGGGATAACCGTTCTCCTGAAAACGCAATACAAGACCTTCAGGTTGCGCCGGGGAATCGTCCATGCGGGCCGGCATCCCTGAAGGGGTCGTTTCGGTGGTCCAGAAAATCCGATCCCCCTTGGCTCCGAAAGCAACCGATACAATGGACTTTCCCTTCCCGGCGAATCGGTGAACAACCCTTGTCTGCCGCGTATCCCACAGATAGACGATGCGGTCCTCCCCCGCCGTGGCAGCAAGCGAGGTGCCCGGAACAAACACCCCGCAGTCCACCCCTTTGAAATGTTCGAGAAACAATGTCTGCATACGACCGGATTCCCGATTGAGGATCATGCACCGGGCATTTCCCTCCCCCATGCTTCCGGTCGTCACAAGAAGCTCGCTTCCTGCAGGATTGAGGGACAGACTCAATACCGGAACATCCCCCACATTCAACTGGCGGACAAATCGCATGGTGGAAAGATCCCACTCGCGGACACTCTTGTCGTATCCGCCCGAAACAAGAACCCTCCCGCCCGACGATACCGCCAGACAGGCTACCCGGTCCGTATGTCCCTCGAGCTGACCGATATTTCCGCCCGCATCCAACCCCCAGGCCACAATACGCCCATCATCACCGCCGGACACAAAACGCCTGGAATCGATCCAGGCCAGCGAACGGACCGCGCCCGTATGACCGGAAAAACTGTGCACAAGGACGTTTTGATCCATATTCCATACCCTGACCACCCCGTCTCCCGATCCTGAGGCCAAAAATTTTCCATCGGGCGAAAAGGACAGGGTATAAACCGGACTTGGTGCGTACGTCAGGCTTCTGACCAGTCGCCCCTCGGGCATGGTCAATAGCAGGATCTTCCCCACAGAGACATCTCCGGCCTCCTTTCCCATCCATCCGCCAACGGCCACGATGCGACCGTCAGGAGCAAGATCCAGGGCAAAGACCGCGCCCTGCTGTCCGCCTTCCGCAGGCAGAGGAATCATTTTCAGGCAGCGATTGCGGTCCAGATTCCATACACGCAGGGTTTTATCCTGACTTCCCGTGACCAGAAATCGTCCGTCTTCCGAGACATCCATGGCCCGGATGGGGGCGGTATGCCCTCCGGTATCCGGAAGCATGCGGATTTCATCCCGGGCCCGGGCCGAACACGGCACACTCACGGCTGCCCACACGCAGATGGCGATCACGGTCAGGAGAACTTCACGGACACTGACATTTTTCCCAGCCATGCTCATCCCTCACCCTCGATATGCATGCCGATGGCCCGGGCAATGGACAGCACCGCCTCCTGCCTTTCACTCGCCCAGACCGCGTTCTGCACCTCCCACCAGTATGGCTCCACCCCGATCTCCCGGGCCCGGGCAATCATGGACAAAATGTCCGCTTCGGGAAGCGGGGTGCTGTCCAGCAGGATTCGAACCCTTTCAACAAGCACCTGTGCGACCTGATTGGCGGCATGCATGTTTTCCGAGAAAAATCCCCTGATCCAATGTTTGGCCTGTTCCGGGAAAACCCTGTCACCGGTGATCCACAACCAGGCGAGTCCCGGAACAAGGGGGCCGGGGTGACCAAAAGGTGTCTGCTGACCTTCCCCAAAGGTCTCCATCAGCCAGCCCCGTTGCCCGGCCAGATCGATCAATCGCTGCTGCTCAGCGGATTCAAGCTCCCCGGCAGCCTGCCAGGCGAGATACCCCCAGGCCCTTGCATGCATATCCCCGGGAACGGCCAGGGCGTTCTGACCATCCTCGAGACGAAAGGTCTGGTCGTGCGATCCATACGTGCAGACCAGATTGCTTTTCTGAACCTGTCCGGTGCGTTTCCAGACCACCTTCAGGGAAGCCCTCCACCCGTATTCATCCCCGCGTTTATTGACCAGAAAGAGATCCACTCCCGGCCATGAGAGTGTGTCGCGACCCAGAGTCGTGAGCATGCCTCCCAGCCGGATCGCATCCATGCGTCTGGGAAGGACCATCTCCTTCCAGATTCTGACTCCGTCCTCCTTGGAGGGATCGTTGGACCGGGCCTCCTCGAGAATCTCCAGAAATCCCGACGAAACATCCTCCCCGCCGGTGGCCACGAGAAGCTCCAGGGAGCGCAGCGCACAGGCCAGGGCATTGACCGGTTCGATACGCCCGATGTCGTCAAAGAACCAGGCGCAACTGGCGAAACTGGCCAGGGACCAGCACTGCATGGTCAATAGAGACAAACATTGCTCCTCCTGGCCACGCCCCCCGGAGGAACAATGTTTATCCAGAAAAACGGCAGCGTCCCGCCCTCCGGCCAGGACCTCGCCATAATCCGCAAGTGCCTTGACATGATCGGTAAAAAGCGGTTCTGCCGTGCGCCGATAGTGATCCTCAACATAGTACCTCAGATAATTGAGGGCCCGTCGCAGGGGTTGTCGCCAATGCTGCTTCCACCCGGGATGACCACCGTCGGTACACCCGCAATCGCTTTTCCACCGCTCCACGCCGTGGATGCAGCTCCAGGAGGAGGGCTCGTGCAAAATCACGGACTGGGAGGGTGGATGCTTCTCCAGCCAGGCAGCGTAGTTGGTCAGTCCGTATCCGTTGGCATCTGTCCTGAAACGATAAATGGCATAGGCAAGGGCCATCTCCCCAAAAGTGAAATGATGGCCGTAGGATTCCCCGTCCGTGGCCAGGGAACACAGGCCCGAACCGGCCTGCTCGGCAATGCGCCGGAAAAAGACCTCGCCGTCGGCCAGAAGTCGCTCAAAGGCCACCGCCCTGGACAGGGGGCCGTTATAGAAAAAGACGGCAATGGTCCTGCCTGAAGGCAGATTGACCCGGTAGGGAACGGATGTATCCAGAGTGGTTTCATCCACCCCGAAAACGTGCCGCCCTTCCAGGGTCGCCAAGGCCTTGGCCTGATGCGGGGCAAGGATGGTGAATGTGATCCGTGCCCTGGCCAGGGCCTCGAGGGTCGGGATATCCACGGCGGTTTCGGCCAGCCACATGCCTTCGGGAAGACGGCCGAACCGGGACTGGAAATCCTGAATGGCCCAGGCGATCTCGATCTCTTTGTCCGGGTCCGTTGTCAAAGGCATGATGGTGTGATGATACACTTGAGCCAGGGCGTTGCCGTGCCCCAATCGCTTGAGACTCAGCCTGTCTCCCTCAAGTATCCGGCTGTAGGTGGTCGGGGCGTGGCGTTCCATCCAGGTCAGCAGCGTCGGTCCGAAATTGAAACTGATCCATTCGTAACAATTGATGATTTCGACCACATTCCCCTGATCCATACGCCGGGCCCAGGCCAGGGGGGAATAACACTCCCTAGCGATGCGCTCGTTCCAGTTCAGGTACGGGGCCGCACTCGCCTCGGCGAAAAATTCCTCCACCCAGGGGTCAAGCCGGGGGGGTTGATAACAATGCCCATGTATGCACACATAACCTGCCATATTCACTCCGGTTCTCGTATTCGTCCAGCAATCACACAGTCTGCAGGCGTCACAAACCAGGCTCACTGAACGAGTCAGGGATGTCAGAATATCTTGTATCCGAATCCTTATATCTTCTCGCGTACATCGTTGCCCGCTTCAGGGCAATTTTTTTCTCATGCAAGTACCTGAAATATAATGGCCGGCTTGCCCCGCTCAGGGCGGTTTGACTGTCTGAGCGAGCCAGGCATCGTTCATCAAGCCGTTGCCTGACATCTTGCCCGTACGACTTGTTTTTATTGAGCAACGGTTTGATGGTACGAGGCCGGCGAGAGAGTTTCAAACCGTCCTGAGCGGGGCAAGCCGGCCATGACAAGAAATCAGTCCTGTTGCCCGCTTCTTCCATTTGCCTTTACGGACAAAACCGGGCAAGTAGCAACCCGTTTTCAGGGGGTATTTCCCCACTACCTACCCGCTGGACTTCCAGGGAGATCCCATGTCCATTCTAGCCGCTTCCACCAGTCTTTCCAGATACCGCATTGTCGAAGAGATACCCCGGGACCTTTGGGCCGAGGTCAACGACAGATTGCGCAAATTCGCCTTCCGGGACATTGACGAGACAGCTGACGAACGATCCTTCGGCTGGGTGTGCTTCGACGATATGCTCGACGAACAATGGGCCACCGCCCCACCGGAAAAGGGTCACTATCTCGCGTTCAGTCTGCGTATCGACACCCGACGCATCCCGGCAGCAGTCCTGAAAAAATATCTTCAACTGGCCATGAACCACCATCTGGAGCTGATGAAGGCCCAGGGCAAGAAATTTCTCACCAGGGATCAGAAGACCGAAATCAAGGAACAGGTCAAACTCCGACTCCGGGCCAGGATTCTGCCCATCCCCGCCTATTTCAATGTCATCTGGGATACGGATACGAACAGGGTCTACCTTGGAAACACCACAGACAAGGTCAAGGAACTTTTCGAAGAGTTGTTCACCAAGACCTTCGGCCTGAATCTGGAACCGCAGACACCTTTTTTCAAGGCGCTGAGCTTCATAGGACCTGAGCGCCTCGATGAACTGGAGAGTCTGGAATCAACCATTTTTATCTAGGGACACTCCCTGGATGGAGTTTTTCATGGATATCGATCTTGAACGCGCAGTAGAACAGGGAGCACGCATCGGCCAGGATTTTCTGACCTGGTTGTGGGCGACCAGTGAACAGCACCAGGGAATGTTTCAGACCCCTGACGGCGAAAACTTTCTCCTGATCGTGGAACAAAGGGTAACGGTCCAGGGCGGCGAGGGAGAAGGCAAGGAGACTGCCGTATGCAGCGGTCCCATGGCCGAACTCAGGGAGGCCCGGGTGGGCCTCAAAAACGGCAAAAAGGTCGGTCAGGCCAAATTGCGCATCGAGCATGACGAAAACGTCTGGCAGGTCCAGGTCAATGCCGAAAATTTCGCCCTGACCGGACTGAAGACCCCCAAAGTGAATACCCGGGTGGAAGAAGGGGATGATCCCGATGGTATCTTTCTGGAAAAAATGTATCTGATCGAAAAATGCCTCGAATATCTCGATGTGGTCTTTTCCCAGTTCCTTTCCCATCGTCTGAGTCCCCAATGGTCCGAAGAAATGGAGCGCATCCGGACCTGGATACAGGCTGCCTGATTCTATTGCCAGGGTGAAAACTCTAGGGTATCGGGACGGATCAAACGTTGTGAATAATCTCCCTTCTGATCTGGCAAACACCGGTCAGGAATCGTGACATTTTATTCTATCACCATCATTTTCCAGGAGTAATGACAATGATTCGCTTTCTCACATTGTTTGCGACAATGATCGCATTGGTCTGCGCCGGCGCCGGTTCGGCCTGGTCAAAGGACCTCAAGGTAGGGTACATCTATATCGGACATATAGGAGACGCAGGCTGGACCTATGCCCATGATCTGGGCCGCCAGGCCATTGACACCCTTCCCGGGGTCACCACCTCCTATGTCGAGGCCGTGCCCGAGGGCTCCGATTCGGAACGGGTCATCAAGAACATGGCCCGCAAGGGATACGACCTGATCTTTACCACAAGCTTCGGGTACATGGATCCGACCATCAAGGTGGCCAAAAGATTCCCCAAATCCGTGTTCATGCATTGCTCGGGCTTCAAGACCGCTGACAATGTGGGCAACTACTTTGGTCGCATGTACCAGGCCCGCTACCTGTCCGGCATGGTTGCCGGCGGCATGACCACCGCGAACAAGATCGGCTACGTGGCCGCCTTCCCCATCCCCGAAGTCATCCGCGGGATCAACGCCTTTGCCCTGGGTGTTCAGGCGGTCAATCCCCAGGCCCGGGTCAATGTTGTCTGGACCAAGACCTGGTATGACCCTGCCACGGAAAAAGAAGGCGGCAAGAGTCTGCTTGAGACCGGATGCGACGTCATCACCCAGCACCAGGACACCCCAGGTGTCCAGGAAGCCGCCCAGGAAGCTGGCAAATACTCCATCGGCTACAATTCGGACATGTCACGGTTCGCTCCCAAGGCCCATCTGACCGCTCCCATCTGGAACTGGGGTCCCTTTTACAAGGACATGGTCACCCAGGTTCAGTCCGGAACCTGGAAGCCTGCAAGCATGTGGCCCGGTCTGGAATCCGGAATCATAGATCTGGCCCCCTTCGGCCCCATGGTTCCCCAGGATCTGCAGGCCAGGGTGCTGGCCGCGAAACAGGCCATCATCGATGGCTCGCTCAAGGTTTTCAGCGGTCCCGTCAAGGATCAGACCGGCAAGGTAGCCATCCCCGATGGCACAACTCCCACCGACGGCCAGCTTCTGGGTATGGACTGGTTTGTCCAGGGCGTACAGGGCTCAACCAAGTAACACCCAACAATCATGCTCGATATCCGCGTGCATAAACGACAGGTTCCCCTCCCCTGGTGGGGAACCTGTCTTGTTCTCGGCTCAGCCGTTCTGGTCTCCCTGATCATGAGCGCGGGCCTTCTTGCGGTGCAGGGTAAACCGGCACTGGGAGGCATTCTCCTCTTCCTCGAATCCGGATTCGGAACCAGCTGGGCCTTTGAAGACTGTCTGGCCAAGAGTGTTCCGATTTTTTTATGCTCCCTGGGCGTGGCCATTACCTTCAGGCTGCAGATCTGGAATATCGGAGCCGAAGGGCAGTACGCGCTGGGCAGCGTAGGCGCTACCTGGGCGGCACTGACCTTCCCCGGACTCCCCTGGTATCTTCTTCTCCCCCTTATGCTTGCAAGCGCCACCATATTGGGCAGCCTCTGGGGACTCATCCCTGCCCTTTTGCGCATCAAACTCCAGGTCAATGAGATCATCATCACCCTGATGCTCAATTATATCGGCATCCTTGTTTTGGAATATCTGGTCTATGGCCCGTGGAAGGATCCAACCAGCTTCGGCATGCCCATGACTCCCACCTTTTCCGACAGCGGCATTGTCGGTACCATCGGCAACACCAATGTGAGCTGGGGCATCGTCCTCTGCGTGGCCATCGGTATCCTGATGACCATTTTTCTGAAATACACCCGCTATGGATTCGCCCTCAAGGCCTGCGGAGAAAATGAACGCGCCGCCAGATATGCCCGGCTTCCCTACAACGGCCTGGTCATCATGGTCATGGTCTTTTCAGGGGCCCTAGCGGGCTGGGCAGGATTTCTCGAGGCCTCGTCCTCTCTGAACCGCCTCGAGCCGACCATCATGGCCGGATACGGCTACACCGCCATTGTCGTCGCCTGGCTGGCCCGGCTCAATCCCCTGGCCATCGGCGTGGCATCCTTTCTCCTGGCTGGACTCCGCGTAGGCGTGGAAGGCATCCAGCTCGATCTCCAGGTTCCGGCCGCCTTTGGCGGCGTCATGGAGGGCCTGATCCTCCTGACCATTCTCGCGGGCAGTTTTTTTCAGCATTACACGATTTCAAGCAGCCGTTTCAGATCAAAAAAGCAGGACGACCAGGGACGGAACAATGAATAGTTCAGCAACGACACGTGCACAGGAAGTACAGAAGTACGCAGTGCACAGTGCGCAGTGCGCAGGAAAGACGTGGGGCCCGCTTGTTTATGGATGTGTAGTGTCGTTATTCGTGGCAACCGCAATCTGCTCAAGATCTAACATCGATGCACTGCGCACTGCGTACTTCGTCCTGTGCACTGCGCACTGACCCATGAACGTTACATGCACTTCGGTCTTTAACGTATCGCCGACAACCAGTAATCCTCGGACATCGTCATCATGACCATCGATATCCTGATCCCCCTTCTGGCAGCGACCATTCAGGCCGGCACGCCGATTCTCTATGCCACCCTCGGAGAGATTATCACAGAAAAATCAGGGGTGCTCAATCTCGGGGTGGAAGGGATCATGCTTTGCGGGGCCTTTGGGGCCTTTCTGGCCGCCATGCTCACAGGCAGTCCGTGGCTCGGTTTTTTGGCCGGCGGGATCTTCGGGGCCCTTCTGGGTGCCGTTCACGGAATCGTCTGCCTCCAATTCCAGGGCAACCAGGTGGTTTCCGGCCTGGCCCTGACCATTCTGGGGACCGGACTGGCCAATTACTGGGGAACGCCCTTTGTGGGGGAGAGCGCTCCGGGATTCGCCCCTTTTTCCGTTCCCCTGCTCGGCTCCATCCCGGTCATTGGCCCCATCGCCTTTCAGCACGATGCCCTGATCTACACATCCTATTTTGTCCCCGTAGTGGTATGGTTTGTCTTCAAACACACCCGGTTCGGACTGGCCCTGCGTTCCGTGGGCGAGTATCCGGAGGCCGCCCTGGCTGCCGGAATCAATATCAAGGCCTTCCGCTGGGCAGGCGTCCTGGCAGGCGGATTTTTCATTGGTCTCGGCGGGGCCTATCTGTCCCTGGCCTATACCCATTTGTGGACCAACGGGATCACTGCGGGCCGCGGCTGGATCGCCGTAGCCCTGGTCATTTTCGCCTTTTGGAAACCCGGCAAGGCGGTCCTGGGTGCCTATCTCTTTGGTGGGGTCATGGCCTTCCAGTTCCGGCTTCAGGCCGTGGGTACCCATATCCCCTCATCGTTGCTGATGATGCTCCCCTACGCCCTGACCATCCTGGTCCTGGTCCTCTCCTCCCTCAAGGGCAGAGGATCCCAGTCACCCGGGGCCCTTGGTGTGAACATCGAACCCGCGGACTGATCACGTTTCAGCCGAATTCCTGAAGATCCCGGATCACGTCCGAAATGACGATTGTATAGGATATTCCCTATTATCTTTTATCCTCCATCATGCTGACCATGCCAACCGAAAAATATACAAAAATGTATCCGGTCTCCTGGGAACAACTCCACCGGGACGCCAAGGCCCTGACCTGGAAGATCATGAACCAGGGAAGCTGGAAGGGAATCATCGCCGTTACCCGGGGAGGTCTGGTCCCCGCGGCCATCATTGCCAGAGAGCTGGAAATCCGCCTCGTGGATACGGTCTGCGTGGTCAGTTATTCCTGGCAATCCCAAGGAGAGATTTCCGTGCTCAAGGGCGTGGAAGGAGACGGACAGGACTGGCTGATCATCGATGACCTGGTCGACACGGGCAAGACCGCCGCCGTCATCCGCAAGATGCTTCCCAGGGCCCATTTCGCAACCGTATATGCCAAGCCCCAGGGCAAGCCTCTGGTGGACACCTTTGTCACCGAAGTCAGCCAGGACACCTGGGTCCTTTTCCCCTGGGATTCGGAGCTCAGACTGGCCGAACCCATTGTCCAGCTGAAGCCCGAAAGCAAGCAACCACGACCACAGGACTCCTGAAAAAACCTCTGTCTGCACTGTGCTGCGCACACTTTGTATGCCTGATTTCACTACCTGGCCCACCACGTGTTTCGATATCCATATCGCCGGTCGAAAATGGTCACTGGAGCGCATCGCCGACCTTGAAACCCTCTGGGACGCCATGGAGGACGATGGGGATGACGACCACATCCCTTATTGGGTGGAACTCTGGCCTGCCAGCCTGGCCCTGGCCCAGTGGTTCGCCGGCAATCCCGGATCGATCCGGGGCAAACGCTGCCTGGACCTGGGATGCGGTCTGGGATTGACCGCCCTGGTCGCAGCATCTCTGGGTGCCCGGGTCGTGGCCATGGATTTCGAATGGCCCGCAGTCTATTTTGCCCGTAAAAATGCAACCACCAACCAGGTGCCGTCTCCCTTGTGGGTCCAGATGGACTGGTGTCGTCCCGCCCTTGCTCCGGCCAGCTTTGACTGTATCTGGGGAGGAGACATCCTTTACGAACAACGATTTTTTGCCCCCATTGCAGGTCTTTTTCGCACGGCTCTCGCACCCCAGGGGCGAATCATCCTGGGCACTCCCGAACGGTCGGTCACCCGGACGATATGGGGTCAGCTGGTCAAACAGGGCTGGCAGGTTCGGGAAATCGATACAACCCGTCAATCCCTGATGACCATGGACATGACCGTCAAACTCGTCGAGCTCACCCGGTAATCCCGAGGGCTGTTTATTTGTTTTTTACTCATTTTCGGTGTATCGAATCTTCTGGCCGACGAGACCGCACGTTACAGGTCGACCCACCCGAATCATTCACTGGTAAACCCTTTTGTCGCAAGGAGAACCCTGTATGGGTAAAACTATCCGCTTTGGAATTTCCCTGGATTCCGAACTCCTCGATAAATTCGACGCCCTGTGCGAAGAAAAATGTTATCAGACCCGCTCCGAGGCCATCCGCGATCTCATCCGGAACACCCTTGTGGAAGAAGAGTGGAAGGATCTGAACAAAGAAATGGTCGGCACTCTCACCCTGGTGTACGATCATCATCAGAGCGATCTGGCCCAGAAGATCACTGAAATTCAACACGAAGCCCTGGACGTGATCTCCGTGAGCATGCACATCCACCTCGACCACCACAACTGCATGGAAGTGCTCATATTGCGGGGCGAGGGCGAACATATCCGGCAGACCTCCCAGAAACTGATCTCCACCAAGGGGGTTAAATACGGCAAGCTCAGCCTCTCGACCACGGGTAAGGAAATTATCTAGATGCAGGATATCCAGAGTGGTCCTTCCCTGGTCTCCATGGCCATCGATCGGGTCGGAGTCAAAAATCTCACCCACCCCCTGATCGTTCGCGACCGGGAGCAGGGGCAGCAGCATACCGTCGCCAAGATGGACCTGAGTGTTGATCTGCCAGCCGCGTTCAAGGGAACGCATATGAGTCGTTTCCTCGAGGCCCTGGGGGATTGGACCGGAATTCTCGATTACAGCAGTTTCAAGCAATTGCTCGAGGACCTCACGATCAGACTCCAGGCCAAGCGGGCCCATCTTCATTTCAGTTTTCCCTATTTTCTGGAGCAGATCGCTCCAGTGAGCAAGAGTCCTGCCCTCATGGACTATCAATGTTTTTTACAGGGCAAGCTGGAAGACGAAACCATGGAAATGATCCTCGGGGTGGACGTCCCCGTGATGACTGTCTGCCCATGCTCCCTGGCCATCTGTGACCGCGGGGCCCACAGTCAGCGGGCCATGGTCAGGATAGCGACCCGGTTTTCAGGTCTCTTGTGGATCGAAGACCTCATCGAAATCGGCCAGCAGTCAGGATCGTCACCGGTGCACGCCCTGCTCAAACGTGAGGATGAAAAATTTGTCACCGATGCCGCCTTTGACAAGGCGGCCTTTGTGGAAGACGTCGTTCGCAACGCAGCCCAGAGCCTGGATAATCACCCCCAGGTCCAGGGATACAGGGTCGAAGTCGAAAGTATGGAATCCATCCACAACCACAGCGCCTATGCCTGCATAGAAACCATGTAGCAGGGTTCAAAGCCAGACTATTGCTCATCATGTTTATCTGTGTTAGATGTTATGAAAGATTTCAAGATCTGTTGTAACTTCGACCAGATAGCTCCTCCAAGTATTCAAAACCAGCGACCCTTGACCCAAGCAGCCCCAAGGAGGATCCCATGTCCATGGAGATTGCAGCCAGCGCCCTGAATGCCTTCCAGACCAGGCAGAATGTCACGGCCAACAATATCGCCAATGCGAACACCCCGGGGTTTACCCCCGACCGCGTAGAGATGCAGGAAAATGCGGCCGGCGGCGTTCGGGCCACGGTCCAGAAGAGTTCCCAGCCGGAGACGGGCAACGATCCGACTATGGAAGCCGTGCCCAGCTCCACGGACCTGACCCGGGAAATGGTCGAGATGATCGCAACGGAAAACGCCTATGACGCCAACGCAGTCACCCTCGCGGGCCAGGCCAGCCTTCAGGGAAGACTGATCAACGAGATGGTCTGACCGTTTCAGGTAGGTCTTTTTCGTTTTCCCCCGACCCACAACGTCAAAAACCATGCAACAGTGCATGGTTTTTGACGTTTTTTATATGTACTGCGCACCATGTGCCCCTTTATCTCTTTTCGGGGAGCACCTCCAATCGCCGCACCAGGCTGATGCCCTCTAAAGTGACCCTGGCCAGATAGGGCCAGGCCTCCACCCCAGAACGGGCCGCCTGGTAAAAGAGATCGGCAAACGCCGGATCGATGAACCCGGCCGGGGCAAAACAGCGGGCGTCCTCCCGCTGGACAAGATAGAAACAGCCGACCCGAACCCCGCTTCTTCCAAGCTCCATGAGCTCTTGAAGATGCTTGTGTCCCCTGGAGGTCACGGCATCGGGAAAACAGGCCACCTGATCTTCGACCAGGGTCACGTTCTTGGCCTCGACCCACAACTCCCCCCTGTCCCCCTCCAATCTGCCGTCCAATCGACTCTTTCCCACCCGGACTTCGGATTGAAATCGCGCATAGCCCTGGAACTCCGGGATGAGCTGATGCGTGAAACAATGTTTGAGCATCCGGTTGGGAACCAGCGTATTCACCCCGACCCAGATTCCATCCACCCGGACCATCTCCAGGGTATAGGGAAGTTTGCGCTTGGGATTTGTGGCCAAAGAGATCATAACCTCCCGTCCGGGGCGCAAGAGTCCGAGCATGGACCCTGAATTGTTCGTATGCACCCAGACATCCTGGCCTTCCAATTCCACCAGGACGCGAAATCGCTTCTCCCTCTTCTTGAATACCGCCCGCCGGCACCCGGCCGGGTTGGGCAGGGGATGGTGCTGGATATGGTCATTCATGGTGTCCTCTCCACTAATCAGTATAGACGGTTGAGAATAAATAGACAGGGCGGGCGCACCGATACAGTGGCGGACAAAAAAAGTTGGGGAATTTTCCGTCATTTTATTGACACGACCGGTTCGACTCACGTACGGCATACCAGAGAGGCTCGTACAAGAATATTTTTTGCAAGCGGAGTTTTCATGACATTGGACACTTCAGGAATCATCGGCCAGAGTCAGGCCATCCAAGAGGTCTTTGCCATCCTGGCCAAGGTCGCCCCCACAGACAGCACGGTTCTGGTCAGCGGCGAGTCCGGCACGGGCAAGGAGCTCATGGTCAGGGCCCTGCACCGGAACAGCAAACGATTTGAGGCACCCTTTGTGCCGGTCAATTGCGGGGCCATTCCCGGTGAGCTTCTGGAATCAGAACTCTTCGGCCATGAAAAAGGGGCCTTTACCCACGCCATCCGAACCCGAGCCGGAAGGTTCGAGCTTGCCGATGGTGGAACCGTCTTTCTGGATGAAATCGGAGAGATGGATTTGAGCCTGCAGGTGAAGATCCTCCGCGTACTCCAGGAACGTGAATTCGAACGGGTCGGCGGGACAAAGACCTTCAGGGCGAACGTACGGATTATTGCCGCGACCAACAGAGACCTGGAACAAGAGGTGGCCAAGGGCAATTTCAGGGAGGATCTCTTTTATCGGCTCAATGTCATCCCGGTCCATTTGCCTCCTCTCAGGGAACGCCAGAGCGACATTCCCATGCTGGCCAATTATTTCCTGCAAAAATTCTGTCGCAACCAGGAACGAAAGCTCATGAAACTCGCCGTGGAGACACAGAATATTCTTTTGGCCTACTCCTGGCCAGGGAATGTGCGAGAGCTCGAAAATTTCATGGAACGGCTGAGCATCCTGTGTGACGCGGAACGCATCGCCCCGGCGGATCTTCCGGACAAAATTCTCAAGGAAACCGGCACCAACGTTCCCGATCGACCAAAAATCCAGACTATTGCCCAGGGTTTTCATTTTCCCGCGATCAAAGACATGCAGGATCAGGGCGTGGGACTCAAGGATTTCTTCGACCTCATGGAAACCCATCTGCTCAAGGAGGCCTTGAGCATGGCCGACGGCGTCAAAAACCAGGCAGCCGAAATTCTGGGAATCAAGCGGACAACCTTGATTGAAAAATTGAAAAAAAAGAAAATTTCTTCGTGACGTGCGATCATGCGGACCCATTCTGGCGCATGTCTGCAAACCAGACCGGATTTTCGCGCCGACCGCCTGCACACTCCCTCATGAAGCAGAACCACGGGGGAATGCTTGGATAACGGCATCTTTTCACCCTGTTTTTTTTCTGATTCCCAGGGCATATGAAAGATGGTCCGGGGTGCGTCCAGGTCTGCGGTTTGAAATTTTCCTGGTTTGCACGGCAGGATTTTTTGTATCAGGTACTCACTGACCGGTATACATTTTCACCCATTCACTTCTTTGAGCCTGATTCTTGCAAAAGCCCATAATCATCACGTAACAGGTTTATTTTCTTTGTGCTAACAGGCTGACAAAGGGTTTTTACTTCAGGGAACGATTGTTCCGACCCGGAACAGGTAGATCACGGATATGTTCATCCTCTCTTGCAGATTTGGTTACCCCGATACGATCACACAATCCATACCGCCCCGGCTCGAACCGCTTAGCTCTGGCCCCGAAGCTCGTCCATGGATCACGAAAACATGCTGGACGATGATCGGAGTGTCCACATGACAGCACTGGCCCATAGAGCACCGCGTCTTCTCGCACCGCTCCTTGTCGGGATGATCATGTTCTGCTGCCTGACGGACAGGGCTTCGGGAATGACCTATTCCTGGAATCGCCATCCCCAGAAAGAACGAATAGTCTTTGCCTTTGCCGATTCCGTTCCTGCCCTGGAGGTCGCGCGAACAGGTCCTCGCAGGATCACCCTGACCCTGCCTGAATCCATCTGGGAGAAAGAGACCCGACCCGCTATCGTGGACCTGAGTGCCTCCCGGATGATCACACAAATAAGCTCTACCGGTCACCAGATGACCATTGAACTCAAGTCGCCATCTTTTGGGTTCATATATTTCCCCGATGCAGACGAAAAACAACTCATTGTGGACATTTTTCGCGATCCGTTGGGAGCAAGATGGCAGCCCCCCCAGGAGACAGGCGAGACAGAACCCCCTGTCCAGCAGGAAATACAAACAGCACCAGATCCCAACCCGCTACAGGACACCCGGCCACGGCCTCTCCGAAAAAAGATCACCTCCCCTGAACCTTCTCCACCTGCTCCCGTGGAGAATGCCCAGAAACAGCCTGGTGTTCCCCAGACCGAATCCCCAAACGGTATTGCAGAGGATACCCCGCCATCTCCAAGGCAGGCAGATCCCGGAACCCTGCGTTTCAAGGTCAAACATCAGACCGTGGAAGAAGCCCTTGGCACTCCTGCAGATCGGGACATACCTCAATCTGTGGCACAGGGCGCGGCGGATCCGTCCCAACCAGACACCAATATTTCAGATAAGGATTCTGGTCGTTCACAGAACAAGAAGCAATCATCCCAGCCGCCTCCAGGAAGTGAAACCAACGAACAGGTTACAGACAACCGGGACGATTCACCTGAATCTTTCACCGCAGATGGTAATCAGACCGAAACGCCTGGACCGGCTTTTCTTGAGAAAAATGCGACCAACGCCACGGCCGGCCCCAATTTCAAGGACTATATGATCACTGCCAAGGCTGCCCTGCAAAACGGGGAGGTCGACGCAGCGCTGGAAGTTTTCCAGGGCATGCTCAACCACCCCGAATTTCCCGATCCCCTCCGGGAAGAAAGCCTGTATCTGATCGCCGAGGCCCTGTTTCAGAAGTATCATAGCGACCTGACCCCTCATTTTCAGGAGGTCATGTCCGCCTTTCAGAGGGCGGTCAATTTCAACCCTGAATCGCAGCGGCTCCCCTCGGCCCTTTTGAGCATGGGGATGATCAATCTCAAGGTGGACAATGTTCCCGAGGCAACGGGCTATTTCCAACTTATCCGATCTAAATTTCCCAATGATTCCAACGTTCCCCTAACCTATTACTACATGGGGGAACATTATCTGGACACCAAGGAGTATCAGCAGGCCGCCGACAATTTCCAGTATGTCATCCAGAATCATCCCGACACATCCATGGTCCAGAGCTGCGCCATCGGCTTGACCAAGGCCCTCAAGGAGCTCGGTTATTTCAAGCAGGCATTCGAGATCATGGATTATGCGCAAAAACGCTGGCCCCGCTATTACATTCAGGATCCCGAATTTCTCATGCTGGCCGGGTATATTGAACTGAAAAACGATCATCCCCTCAAGGCCAAGGAAAATTTCTGGACCTATATCAATCTGACCCCTGAAGGTGAAAATGTAGACATCGCCATGGCCCGCATCGGCGACATCCATGTGATGACCGGCAAGAAACAGGCAGCACGGGAAGTCTACGAAAAAACTGCACACCTCTTTCCAGACAGGGAAGGTGGCCTGATCGCCAAGATGCGCCTGGCCGAAGAGGGGGTTTTTGACCAGCCATCCATCAGCAAAATGTTCTCTGTGTTCGACAAGCCATACAGTCTCCGCCCCAAAGAGGTATATACGCAGATCATAGAAAAATATCCCCAAAGCCCACTGGCACCCGTAGCCCGGCTCAAACTGGCCATGTGGCAGCTCTGGAGCGAAAAGTTCAAGGACACCCTGCAGACGGTTTCCGAGTTCGTTGCCGAGTATTCCAAGGACAAGAAACTTTTGCCCAAGGCGCTCGAGGTGGGAAACAAGGCCTTTTCCCAATGGATTGCCAAGGCCCTGGAACGGGACAGATATCAGGATATCATCGCCATTTGGGAGAGCTATCCCTTTCTTCATGCATCACCCGAACCCATGAGCAGATTGGCCGTAGCCACCAGCTTCTGGAAGACAGGGGATACGTCCAGGGCCCTTGATCTGGCCGAGCCCTTTCTTTCGGGAACCCTCCCCCAGGGACCGAGTTCGGGACCGGCCCTCGACCTGGTGCTGGCCATCCTGGTTCAATCCCAATCATGGCAGCAGATCCTCGACATGACTCAAGAAGTCAAGAACTGGGAGCTCTCGGACAACAGAAGACGCCAATTCGAATACACCCTGGCCCTGGCCCATGAAAATCTCGAACAAAAGGACAAGAGTGCGCCCTTATGGAAAGAACTGGCCTCTGAAATCGAACTTCCGGATTCTCAACGCGCGTATGCCCTGTATTTCATGGCCAAACAGGCCGAACGGACAAAGGATCTCGAAAACGAGTATCTTCTGGCCCAGCAGGCACTGTCCCTGTTCCTGAGCCTGCCCACCCAGGATCTGCCCAAAATCCGGGACTGTCTGAACATGCTCATCCAGACCACTTCGCGGACAGGAAGAACCCAGGAGGCACTGGGATGGGGTCTGGAGTTAGAAAAATACATAGACAAGGACGATCCTTCCTGGGCGGCACACATGTACACCCTTGCAGGTCTCTTCAAGTTGAACCGGGATATGGACATGTGGCAAAAAAAACTTACAGCCATCACCCAAACAGCTCCAGATTCCATTTACAGCAAAATGGCGGCCAGGGATCTGGAGGCGGCCAACCTGGATAAAAAAATACAATCCTTCAAATAGGGAGGAGGCCATGGACAGACATCCCGTTGTGGCCGGACAATTCTATCCCGGCGATCCCCAGGAGCTGAAACGCCAGCTCGGGAGATACATTCCTGCGACCCCGGTCGTCTCCAAAGAGCCGACCATTCTGGCCATGGTCCCCCATGCCGGTTACATGTATTCCGGGGCAGTGGCCGGAGAGACCATTGCCAGATCCCGGCTCCACGATACCGTCATCCTGCTTGGCCCAAGCCATACCGGACAAGGGGCGCCCATCGGTCTCTGGCCGGACGGTTCCTGGCTCTTTCCAGGCGGCAGGCTCGAGGTGGATCGATCCCTGGCCGCAACCATTCTTGCAACCTCTCCGCTCATTGCCGCCGACTATGAATCGCACCGCAGCGAGCACTCCCTGGAGGTCCAGATTCCCTTTTTGCACGCCAAGAATCCCGGGATGCAGATCGTACCCATAACCATTGCAGATCCCAGACCCGACGTGCTTCGGGAGGTAGGCACTTCCCTGGCAGAGGCCATCAAGGCGGGGGACAAGCCCGTCAGTCTGGTGATCAGTTCGGACATGAGCCATTATATCAGTGCCTCGCAGGCCGAACAACTCGATAAACTGGCCATCAAGCAGATCCAGGCCCTTTCGCCCACAGGACTTTACCAGACTGTACGCGACCGCCACATCTCCATGTGCGGGGTCCTTCCCATGACCGTGGGGCTCACTGCGGCCCTCGCCCTGGGGGCCCGCACGGCCTATCTGACCCGGTACGCCACATCCGGAGACGTGAGCGGCGATTATGACCAGGTGGTGGGCTATGCCGGGATCATTGTCCAATGATCACGATCTTCAGACCCATACAAAAAGGCCCGCAAGCGGGCCTTTTTGTATGGGTCTGATTTGATTGAAATCCCTTTCTCAACGCCTCTGGGCGAAGAAGACGTCCACATTACAGCCCCTGTTTTATCTCGAACGACCAAACCGTATTGATCAGCAATTGCGCAATGGTCATGGGGCCGATCCCACCGGGAACCGGGGTCATGGCAGCGACCCTGGATTCCAAGGCCTTGAAATCGCAGTCCCCGACCAACCCGCTCTCGGTCCGGTTGATCCCCACATCGACGACAACCGCACCGTCCCTGACCATTTCCCTGGTCACAAAATGGGGACGGCCAACCGCTGCAAAGACAAAATCAGCCGACCGAACCTCATCTGCCAGATTGGCCGTGCGTGAATGACATACGGTCACTGTGGCGTTGTGCTGCAAAAGCATCAGGGCAAGGGGTTTTCCCACGATATTGCTCCGCCCGATGACCACGGCCTTCTTGCCGCTGACATCGAGACCGTAACGCGCAAGCAGGGTCATGACTCCGGCGGGCGTGCAGGATCGGAATCCCGGCAGGCCCAGAGTCAGACGACCAACGTTCATCGGGTGGAAACCATCCACGTCCTTGCCCGGATCGATGAGTTCCAGACATCTCCGACTGTCCAGCCCCTCGGGCACGGGAAGCTGGAGCAGAATGCCGTCTATGGAATCGTCCTGGTTCAACTCCCGGATCAATTCTTCCAATTCCTGCTGCGAGGTCGAGGCGTCGAGTTTGTACGCCTTGGAGAGAATACCCGCCTCGGCACAGGCCCGCTCCTTGTTGCGCACATATACGGACGAGGCCGGATCCTCGCCGACCAGAATGACGGCGAGTCCCGGCACCTTGCCGGTGGCGGCTTTCAGTTTGCCGACCCTCTCCCCCAGCTCCTTGCGAATGGCCGCGGCAGTCGCTTTTCCGTCGAGCAATATCATCGTGCTATGCCTCTCCCTCTTCGTCCTCGCCATACCATTCAGCAGCCATGGCCGGGCCGAAATACACCGACTGATCCCCGAGTTCCTCCTCGATACGCAGCAGCTGATTGTATTTGGCCAGACGGTCGCTGCGGCACAGGGAACCGGACTTGATCTGTCCGGAGTTCACGCCCACGGCCAGGTCGGCAATGAAACTGTCCGAGGTTTCTCCGGAACGGTGGGAAATGACCGTGGTGTAGGAGGATTCCTTGGCCATCTCAATGGTGTCCAAAGTCTCGGTCAGGGTGCCGATCTGATTGAGTTTGATGAGGATGGAATTAGCCACCCCATTGATGATACCATGACTCAGGATCCCGGGATTGGTGACAAAAATATCATCTCCAACGATCTGGATGGTATCGAGCTGATCGGTCATGTCCTGCCACCCTTCCCAATCGGATTCGGCCAGGCCGTCTTCAACCGAGACCAGAGGATATTTTTTGGTGTATTCGTCATACATACCGATAAGCTCCTGAGCCGAAACGATTTTTTTCTCTCCGGCCAGGTTGTATTTTCCCTTCTCAAAAAATTCCGAGGCAGCCGCATCGATGGCCAGGGAAATATCCTTGCCCGGCTCGAACCCGGCGGCCTCGATGGCCCGGATGATATACTCGAAGGCCTGATCGTGACTCTTGAGATTGGGGGCGAATCCCCCCTCGTCACCCACTGCTGTGGTCAATTTATCCTTGGTCAGGATCGTCTTCAGGGCATGGAAGGTTTCCGCACCCATGCGCAGGGCCTGGGAAAAATTTTCCGCTCCCAGGGGCATGATCATGAATTCCTGGATATCCAGATTGTTGGGAGCGTGGACCCCGCCATTGATGATGTTCATCATGGGAACGGGCATGACCTTGGCGTTCACCCCGCCCAGGTACTGGTACAGCGGCATGTTCAGGTGGTTGGCCATGGCCCTGGCTGTGGCCAGGGAAACCCCGAGGATGGCATTGGCACCCAGCCGGCTCTTGTTCTCCGTACCGTCCAGCTCGATGAGCAGCTGATCCAATTCCACCTGACGTCTGGCATCCATGCCCTCCACGTCCGGAGCGATCTCATGGATGACGTTCTTGACCGCCTGTGCCACGCCCTTGCCCCCGTAGCGGGCCTCGTCACCGTCGCGCAATTCCAGGGCCTCACGGCTCCCGGTGGACGCCCCCGAAGGAACGGCCGCACGACCTACCACACCCGACTCCAGGGCAACCTCGACCTCGATCGTGGGGTTTCCTCTGGAATCCAGAATTTCCCGCGCCCATACTGATTCAATATAACTCATGCCATCACTCCTCGTAGAAGGTTTACAATAATTTATGGATTGAAAAAATTGAAGAAACTTGAAAGCTTGAAGCGACCGGAACAAACGGACAACACATTCTTTAGGCCCTATGCACACGTAACCTCACCCGGGACACGATGCAATGCGCGGGAGCTGAAAGGTCACCTGTTTTGCATTCTCTCCCAGTAGGCCATGCGCAGTCCCTGCATGAGCAGGTCCGGCTGGAGGTGGTCTATCCCCGAACATACAGGGGCGATCTTGTCGGCAAATCCTCCCGTAGCCACCACCAGAGACCGATCATCGCCCAGACTCGTCTTGAGTCGGGCGCTCAGACCTTCAAGCATGGCCGCAAACCCGTGAACAATGCCCTGATTGAGACTTGTTGCCGTATCTCTTCCCACCACCACCTCTCTTCCTATGGTCTCCAGCGAGATCTGAGGAAGTTTGGCAGTTTTCGTACCCAGGGCCTGAACCGAAGAAAAAACCCCCGGACAGATAAGCCCCCCGAGATAGGCGTTGTCCTGCACGCAATCAAACGTGGTCGCCGTGCCGAAATCGACCAGGATCAGGGTCCGCTCCTGAAATAATCGACGGCCGGCATAAGCTGCCACCAGGCGATCCGCGCCGACCTCCTGGGGCTTGGAGTACCGGTTTTCAATGGTCAGAGAGATATCTTTAGGGACAAAAAAAATCGGGCATCCGAAAAATCGTTCACCAGCAGCAACAAGAATTTTGTCCATAGGGGGAACAACCGAGGAAACGACCCATGCCCGAACCATATCCGGAGTGACCCTGAAAAAAGAACACGCATTGATCAATAAAAGCCCCAGGGAGTCTGCCGTGTACTCCCGGGAGGGAATGACCAGGCTTCTCTCCACCCCTTGCTTATCAGCAAGGGAAATTTTTATATTCGTATTCCCGAGATCAAAAAGTAAAAGCGGTGCTGTCATCACATCTATCCGATTGGACGTTCACACAAGATTTAAAAAAACGTTTGCCGGTCTTGATCCAACTCTTTTGACACGGGCTGCGATCCTCTGAAGCCTGCGATCGAGCACCCCGACAACAGAGTCAGGTCCGTTCACGCGTTCCAAGAACTTTGTACCCCTTTCCTCCAAAAACTCAAGAAAAGAACCCAATGAAAAAGGCGGCCAAAGGCCGCCTTGTGATACTCTTTTCGCTGGGCTTTACATGAAGCACGCCCTGTTAATCGTCTTCAAGGGTGGACGTATCCCCGACATCCTCGCCCAATTCCTCGGCCTTGAGAATACGGCGCATGATCTTGCCGCTGCGTGTCTTGGGCAGCTTTTCCCGGATATCGATACTCTTGACCACGGCAACCGGTCCCAATTCCCTGCGAATGTGTGACTTGAGCTGCTTGAGCAGCTCATCGGGATCTTCAGGATCGTTGTATTCTTCAGTAAGAATGACAAAGGCCTTGGCCACCTCACCCTTGATGGCATCGGGAACGCCGATGACTGCGGCTTCGGCAACGGCCCGATGAGCCACAAGGGCACTCTCCAGCTCGGCTGTGCCGATGCGGTGCCCGGCGATGTTCAGCACGTCATCGGAACGTCCCTGTATCCATATATACCCGTCCACATCTTTGCGGGCCACGTCCCCGGCCAGATAGGCACCGGGCACCTGACTCCAATAGGCCTCTTTGTACCGCTCGGAGTCGTTATACAGACCGAGAAGCATGGAGGGCCAGGGACGTTTGAGGATAAGGAGTCCACCCTTGCCCGGGGGTACGGATTCACCCTGCTCATTGACCACATCGGCCTCGATCCCGGGCATCGGCTTGAAAACCGATCCCGGTTTGAGCAGAGAAATGGGAAAGGGACAGATAATGAACGAACCGGTCTCGGTCTGCCACCAGGTATCGATGATCGGGCATTCCGACCTGCCGATATTCTTGTAGAACCAGACCCAGGCCTCGGGATTGATGGGCTCACCCACCGAGCCAAGCAGGCGCAATGTACTCAGATCATGCATCTTGGGGTACTGGGTGCCGAACCGCATGAGCATACGAATGAGTGTTGGTGCGGTATAGAAGATGGTCACCCCGTACTTGGCGATCACATCCCACATACGGTCGGCCTGAGGATACAGAGGGTGGCCTTCGTAGAGAACCGTGGTCGTTCCGGCCATGAGCGGCCCATAGACCACGTAGCTGTGACCTGTGATCCACCCTACGTCCGCGGTACAACAAAAAATATCCGTTGGCTTGATATCAAAGACCCAGTTGAGACTGCGATGGACCCCGACCATGTATCCTCCGTGACCGTGGACAATTCCCTTGGGCTTGCCCGTGGTGCCGGAGCTGTACAACAGAAAGAGCATGTCATTGGCATCCATGACCTCAGTGGGGGATTCGGCACTTTCCTGCCGAACCAGGGCCTCGTACCAGAGATCCCTGGGTTCGTTCATCTCTACCTGGACATTGGCCCGATGCACAACGACCACCGTGTCCACGGTATCAGAGCCTTCAACAGCCTCGTCGATGACCTTTTTCAGATTGATGGGTCGTCCGTTACGGTAGAAGCCATCGGCGGTGATGACCAGTTTGGCCTGGGCATCGTTGATCCGCTCGCGTATGGCCTTGGCTGAAAACCCGGCAAAGATCATACAGTGAACCGCCCCGATCTTGGCCACGGCGAGCATGGCAATGATCGTTTCCGGCAGGGGAGACATATAGATGATGACCCGGTCCCCTTTCTTGACCCCCAACGAGCGCAAGGCGTTGGCGAAACGGTTCACGGCGCGGTACAACTCGTAATAGGTGAATTTCTGGGTATCCCCGGGCTCCCCTTCCCAGATCAGGGCGAGTTTATTCTTGTTTGCCGTCGTGATATGTCTATCCAGGGCATTGTAGACGATATTGCATTTGGCCCCGGGAAACCACCTGTAAAAAGGCGGATTGGAATCATCCAGAACCTGGTCCCACTTGCGGAACCAGTCCAATTCCTTGGCGGCATCCTCCCAGTAGCTCAGATAATCGTCATTGGCGTTCTTGATGGCGGCATCATATTCCTGTGGATTGACATTGGCCTCGATGACCAGCTGCGGCAGTGGCCTGAAAACGCGTTCTTCCTGAAGCAGAGAGTCCAGTGCGCCGTTTTGCTCCATGATATCCTCCTTAGGTCGTGCCGAAGGGTCGACACTTCGTGAATAGGGGAGATTGAAATTGTCGAATCGTGTTCATGTATACCAGAGGATTCTCGATCATTGAAAGAGCTTATCACTCATTTTCTTCAACATGTAGAAGAATAATCGACTAAAGGTGGGCTGCATGAGGTAAACGGTTGGCCTGATTGAGGCGGGATAAACCCATGTGGGCCGGCTGCTTCACCCATTTCCGTCCTGAAATGACCTTGCACCGGTCCAAAAAAACCGCGTAAGGGAAAATCGTCTCCCTCTCGCTTGCAGAAAACGGGACGTGTTGGCGGGCTAAAGATTGAGAAGCTGTTTAAGCTCTCCGATACGCCGCCGGCTGATGGGCAATTCGATTTTCTTGCGCCCGGCTGTACGGAGCATGAAATTGCTTCCGGGCATGGAGGCGATCTCCGTGACCATCTCCAGATTGACCAGATATTTACGATGCACCCGAAAGAACCGGTGCTTTCTGAGTCGTTCCTCAAGGTTCTTGAGCCGGTATGAGGTCAGAAATTTCTCGCCGGAGGTGTGCACATAGCTGTAATCTTCATACGCCTCGATGAAAACGATCTGACTGTAAGGGATGAGCAGAAGTCTGCCATCCTGATTGATGGGCAGTTTTTCAATCTCCACAGGCCGGGTCTGTCGGCGGTCCCATGCCTTGCGCAGGGCTTCGAGAAAAAGTTCCTCCTCGTTTTCTCCCAATGCCAGCTGCAGGGTTTCTTCATCCCCGTTTGACCGGGACTGCACAGGAACGGCGACCATGTTACCGTTTTCATGGTTGTGAGGGATGACCTGTCGCGCCCGTTCGACAGACCGTTTGAGCCGATCCACAGTGGCGGGCCAGAGCAGATAGTCCGTTGCCCCAAGCTCAAAGCCCTTGAAGGCCAGCGACTCGTCCCTGGCCAGAAAAATGAGTATGGGTGCTGTCTTACGCTGCCCCAGGATCTGGGCCATTTCGATCCCGCTCACTCCGCCATCAAGATCGGTTCCGAGGAAAAAAATATCATACGGGATTGATTCCAGCATCTCAAGGGCCTCGAACGAAGAAACCGCTTCACCAAGGATCTTGATTCCCTTGACTTCTGAAAGTTTTTTTCTGAGCTCTGAACGAATCTCGGAATCCTGATGCACGAGAAGACATGTCAATTTTTTCATGGGCCGGTCCATGGTCGTGTTGGCTGTGCGAAAAAAATGGCTGGGCCAAAAAAGGAGGGTCTGTTATCATTTCCTGGAACTTATCGGGAATTCTGACCATACGCAAGGCTTCAAAAATGAACATCCAGGACTGATCTGCTCGCATGGCCGGCTCACCCCGTTGGAGACGGTTTGAACCTCTTTCGCCGGCCCCGTATTTCAGGGACATGCATGAGAACACCTGTGCCTTGAATGAACATCCCCTTTGATTTGAAAATCCCCATTCGGGAGCGATGAAGCGTATATTTTTCCCTTTCAAAAAATCTCTTTCAGAATCGCAGAGCCGTTTTGCGAGAACATGAATGTGAGACTTTTTTGGGTTTATGCGATTATTTTTTCAATTTCTTCACCAGAAGGACTAGCATTTTTCTCGAACATGGGCTACGAACCACATAAATTTTTTGCACATAATTATGCCTGACCTATTTGGTTTTCATATAAATCAGGATCAAAGCCAAAGACACGATGATCCTGGTTCCGGCAAAAAGCGATATTTCAATACCATTAGCACCAAATCAACTGGCTAAGGGGGTAAACTATGGCACAAGAGAAAGTTGGTGCAGTCATGGTTGTCGGTGGCGGTATCGCCGGCATCCAAGCGGCCTTGGACCTGGCTGACACCGGTTACTACGTGTACCTGGTCGAGAAGACGTCTGCGATCGGCGGGGCTATGGCCCAGCTGGACAAGACCTTCCCGACCAATGACTGCGCGATGTGAATACTCTCACCGAAACTGGTAGAGTGCGGTCGGCACTTGAACATCAAACTCCTCACCCTCAGTGAGGTACAGAAGATTGCAGGCGAAGCTGGTAATTTTACCGTAACCGTCAAGGAAAACCCTCGCTATGTCGATGTCGATAAGTGTATCGCATGTGGCATGTGCGCGGAAAAATGCCCCAAAAAAGTCCCCAACGAATTCGATGGCGGACTGAGCAAACGCAAGGCCGCCTATATCCCTTATGGCCAGGCCGTTCCCCTGAAATACGCTCTCGATCCTGAGAACTGTATCTTCATCCAGAAAGGCAAATGTCGGGCCTGTGAAAAATACTGCCCCGCTGATGCCATCAACTTCGCAGATACCGAAAAGATCCACGAGATCAAGGTCGGCTCCATCATCACGGCGCCCGGTTTCAAGGCCTTTGATCCCTCCATGTTCGACACCTACGATTACGCCCAGTTGCCCGACGTGGTCACCAGCCTCGAGTACGAACGTCTCCTGGCTGCCGGCGGCCCCTGCATGGGTCACCTGGAACGGCCCTCGGATAACACCGTCCCCAAAAAGGTCGGTTGGTTGCAGTGCGTAGGTTCTCGTAACATCAACAAGTGTGACAACGGATACTGTTCCAGTGTCTGCTGTATGTACGCCCTGAAACAGGCCATGGTCTCGGCCGAACACGCCGATGGCGCCGACCTGGATCTGTCCATTTTTTACATGGACATGCGCACCCACGGCAAGGAATTCGACAAATATCTGGAAAAGGCCAAGGATGAAGGTATCCGGTTCATTCCCGATCGTATCCATACCATTTACCCCGGTCCCGAGAACAAGGGCGTGATCGTCGAGTACATGGACACTGCCACGGGTGAACGGGCCAAGGAAGCATTCGATCTGTTCGTTCTTTCGGTTGGCCTGCAGACCGGTCCGGCCGCTCTGGAAATGGCCCAGAACATGGGCATCAAACTCGACAAGTACAATTTTGCCGAGACCACGAGTTTCAACCCGGTAGCCACCAGCAAAGACGGGATCTTTGCCGCCGGTGCCTTCCAGGGACCCAAGGACATTCCCCAGTCTGTTACCGAGGCATCATCCGCAGCCATGGAAGCGGCCTCCGGTCTGAATTCCGTTCGCGGCACCATGACCCAGGACAAGACCTTCCCCACCGAAATCGACGTGGCCGGTCAGGAGCCGAGAATCGGTGTCTTTGTCTGTTCCTGTGGTATCAATATCGCCGGCACCGTGGATGTGGAGGCTGTTGCCGAATACGCCAAGGGCCTGCCGGGTGTCGTCTATGTCAAGAACAACATGTTCACCTGTTCCCAGGATACCCAGGTTCTCATGGCCAAGGAAATCAAGGAACAGCAGCTCAATCGTGTTGTTGTTGCCGCCTGTACCCCCAGAACCCATGAGCCCCTGTTCCAGGAAACCCTGAAGGAAGCCGGTCTCAACGAATATCTCTTTGAGATGGCCAACATCAGGAACCAGAACAGCTGGGTCCACATGAAGGAAAAGGACAAGGCCACGGAAAAGGCCAAGGATCAGGTCCGCATGGCCGTGGTCAAGGCAGGCATGCTCAGTCCTCTGGAGCATCTGTCCGTTGGCGTGAACCAGACCGCTCTGGTTGTCGGTGGCGGTGTTTCCGGCATGAAGACGGCCCTGGGTATCGCTAATCAAGGCTTTGAAACCGCGCTCATCGAAAAAACCGACACCCTGGGTGGAAACGCCCTGCTCCTCAACAAAACCTGGAAGGGTGAGCCCATCAGACCGTATGTTGACGATCTGGTCGCCAAGGTCGAGGCCCACCCGAACATCAAACTGTTCAAGAATACCACCCTCAAGAGCAACAAGGGATCGGTTGGTGACTTTGTCTCCGAGATCGACGTGGCCGGAGAAACCAGGGTCATCAAGTACGGCATCGCCGTAGTCTGTACCGGTGCCACCGAGTACAAACCCGAAGAGTACCTGTACGGTCAGGACGGTCGAGTCATGACCCATCTCGACTTCGACAAGGAACTCAGGGAAAACATGGACAATGTGTCCAAGGCCAAGGGTGCCGTATTCATTCAGTGTGTTGGTTCACGCTGTCCCGAACGCCCCTATTGCAGCAAGACCTGCTGTACCCACTCCATGGAATCGGCCATCGATCTGAAAAAGGCCAATCCGGACATGCCCGTGTTCATCATCTACCGGGACATCCGTACCTATGGTGAACGTGAGGATCTCTACCTCGAGGCCAGAGAACTCGGGGTCATCTTTGTCCGCTACTCCCTGGACAAGAAACCCGAGGTCACCAAGGACGGTGACGCCCTCGTGGTCACGGTCGACGATCCCATCTCCGGCAAGACCCTGGACATCCGCCCAAGCTATCTCGTTCTGGCCACGGCCATCGTGCCCAACAAGAGCGACGAACTGGTCGAATTGTACAAGTGCGGTCTGAACGAAGACGGTTTCATCATGGAGGCCCATCCCAAACTGCGTCCCGTGGACATGACTGTCGACGGCATGTTCGTTGCCGGGCTCTGTCACTATCCCAAACCCATTGATGAGGCCATTGCCCAGTCCCAGGCCGCAGTATCCCGCGCCACGGTGATCCTGTCCAAAGCCGAAATGACGCTGGATTCCATCAAGTCCTATCCCACGGAGAATTGTGATGGATGTGCCCTGTGTGTGGACACCTGTCCCTACGGTGCCATCAGCATGATCACATACACCAACGAGGATGGCGAGGAACGGCGGCGGATCGAGACCAACGTATCGTTGTGCAAGGGATGCGGTATCTGCGAAGCCACCTGTCCCAAAAAGGGTGTCTACGTCCATGGATTCACCACGGAACAGCTCAGGGCACAGGTCATGGCAGCCCTGGAGGATATATAACGCACTTTGGACGCGCGGTCCCGTGCTCAAGGCCGGGATCGCGTGATCCAGAAGCCATAAACAAGGAGATGTTTCAATGGCAGACAATTTCGAGCCTGTAATCATCGGATTCCTCTGTAACTGGTGTGCATATGCCGGTGCAGACCTGGCGGGAGTCTCCAGGCTGCAATATCCCCCGAACATGCGCGCCATCAGGGTGATGTGTTCCGGGATGGTTCATCCCAATCTTGTCGTAGACGCCCTGGAAAAAGGAGCTGACGGCGTCATCGTCATGGGCTGACACCTCGGCGAATGTCATTACCTGGATGGTAATCACAAAGCATTGGCTAGGGCGAACGCCATCAACTTGGTCCTCGAAGATCTCGGCATCGATCCCGAACGGTTTGCGATCGAGTGGGTTTCAGGGGCTGAGGCTCCCAAATTCCAGAAAGTCGTCACGGAATTCACGGAAAAAATCCGCAATTTGGGTCCCAACCCAGCTCGTCAGGAAAAGAAACAGGCTGTCAGCGCCTAACGATGTCAGGGTGAATCATACTCTGATTCAACCCCATGGAGGTAAGAGATATGGCCAAAGTAACTGTTGCCGAAGAATGGCTCAACTCATGCTCCGGGTGTGAGATAGCCATTCTGAATATCGGGGATGTCCTGGTTGACCTTTTGGTCAACAACCTGGACTTCGTCCACATCCCGGTCATCCTCGATCATAAATACTTCGGGCAGACCGGCGAAGAGACCGAGATGAATATCCCCGAAGCCGTGGTCGGGATCGTTTCCGGCAGTGTCCGCAATGAAGAACATGTGGAAATCGCCAAGGAAATGCGTAAAAAATGCACGATCCTGATCGCTCTGGGTACCTGTGCCACCGATGGTGGTATCCCCGCACTGATCAACATGTACGGCAATGACGAATTGAATCAATTCGTGTACAAGGACTCCCCGACAACAGACCCCGGTGAGCCCCCGACCAAAAACATCCCGGCCCTGCTGGACAAGTGTTACGCCCTCGACGAAATCGTTGACGTAGACATCTATCTGCCGGGTTGTCCCCCGCACCCCGACTGGATCACGGCGGCGGTTCTGGCTCTGCTGGAAGGCAAGACAGAATTCGCCATGCCTGAACGGTCCGTGTGCGACACCTGTCCCACGATCAAGAAGGGCAAAAAGGGATTGCCGGACATCAAACGGATGCTCCAGACCCCTGAATTCGATCCGGACAAACCCATTGACGAAATGCGCTGTCTGCTGGAACAGGGTTTCCTCTGCCTCGGTCCGGTCACCCGTGCCGGATGTGGCGGTAAGAGCGGATATCCCAGATGCATCAGCACCCGTATGCCCTGTCGTGGCTGCTATGGTCCCATCCGCAAGGGGGCCAAGCCCATTGTCGACTATATGGGCGCCCTGGCTTCCAACGGTTTTGATCCCTCGACCATGCCTGATCGTCGCGGGTATCTGGCCCGATTCTGTGGCGCACACAATATGCTGAAAAAATTAGGTTAGGAGGAGATAATGGGTAAGACATTAAATATAGCCCCGGTCTCCCGCATTGAAGGTCATGCGAGCGTTACCATCCAGCTCGATGACAGCGGCAATGTGGAAGATGCAAGACTGCACGTCTTGTCTCTCAGGGGATTTGAAAAATTCGTGGTCGGCCGTCCCGTGGAAGAGGTCTGCCGGATCGTCAACCGGATCTGCGGGATCTGTCCCTGGCAGCATCACCTGGCCTCCAACAAGGCCGCTGATGAGTGTCTCGGTGTGACCCTTCCCTCCACGGGAAGAAAACTTCGGGAACTCTGCCAGATGCTGGCCTATATCCCGGACAAGATCCTCCACTTCTACTTTCTGGCCGCCCCGGATTTCGTTCTGGGACCTGATGCCGACTATTCCGTACGAAACGTCGTCGGTATCGTGGGTGCCGCTCCGGACCTGGCCAAGAAAGTCGTGCACATGCGCTACAAATCGCAGATGATGCTCGAAAAATTCGCCGGCAAGGTCATCCATCCCATGGCTGCCGTTGTTGGTGGATACTCCCGGCCCATGCTGGAAGAGGAACGCAAGGAACTTCTCGAGGGGATTCTGGAATTCAAGGATTTCGCCCTCTTCACCATGAAGTTCGCCCGGGAAGAGGTCTTTCCCAAATATCTGGATGCCGTGAAGACACTCGGTGTCTTCCCCTCCGGATACATAGGAACCGTTGACAAGGAAGGCGCCCTGCAGCTCTATGACGGCGAGCTTCGTCTTCAGAATGCAGACGGCAAGATCGACCAGTTCCCGTACAGCGAATACAAGAACCACATCGGCGAACACATTGAAGACTGGAGTTATCTCAAGTTCCCCTATGCCAAAAACTGGGGCAACCTGAAACTCGACGAAAACGACCCCGTTGGCGTCTACCGGTCCAATTGTCTCGCCCGTATCAACGTCTGTGACAAGATGGCCACCCCCTTGGCTCAGGAAGAGCTGGAAATCTTCCGCAAGAGCTTTGGCCGCCCCGCTCACCTGACCCTGCTCTACAACTGGGCACGTCTGATCGAGCTGGTCTATTGTGCTGAACGGGCCGAAGAATTGCTCAACGATCCCGAGATCACCGGCAGAGACATCCGGGCCACGAACATCGAGCCCAAGGCCGGCGAAGGTTTTGGTTGTGTGGAGGCCCCTCGCGGTACCCTGATTCACAACTACAAGACCGATGAAAACGGCATGGTCACCATGGCCAATCTCATTGTTGGCACCACCCACAACAATGCCGCCATGAACCTTTCCGTGAAACAGGCCGCCAAGGCGGTCATCAAAGATGGCAAATACGACCAGGGGATCCTCAACAGGATCGAGATGGCCGTACGCGCCTATGACCCGTGAATGAGCTGCGCTACTCACCGCCTGGATGGCGGTATTGCCATGGAATTGAAGATTCAGGATTCCGAAGGAAACACCCTGGACACCATGAAACGCTAGATTAGACAGCCGTACACAAATGGATTATGAAGGCCGTTGCCCGGAAGCGGGCAGCGGTCTTTTTCGTAACGCCCGCCCAGCACGGACGGGATGAGGAGTGAGTACATGGATTGGTCAATGATGTTCAATTCCCGCGTGGTGGTTTTTGGATGCGGGAATGTCCTGTATGCGGACGATGGTGTCGGACCGGCTCTGGTAGCCGCCCTGGAAAACGATCCAGAAGTGCCCGATGACGTCGCCCTTCTGGACGTAGGCACCTCCATCAGAGGTCTTCTTTTTGATCTGGTTTTGAGTGATAAACTTCCTGAACGGGTCGTCGTGGTCGATGCAGTCACCCAGAGTGATCGGGAGCCCGGAGAGATCTTCGAGATTGACGTGGACCAGATGGACCCAAAAAAAATCCCGGATTTCACCCTGCACCAATTCCCGACCACCAACCTGCTCAAAGAGCTTCGGGACAACACCGGAATTGATCTCAAAATTCTTGTGGTCCAGAGTGCATATATCCCCGACGCCATGGAAGAGGGGCTCAGTCCGACCCTGCAGGCAAAACTTCCGGAACTCATGGCCAAGGTCAAAAGTTATTTCTAGTCCGACACAGTAATTTCCGGTTAGGTTTTTGCATCAATAAATTGTAATTTCTGATCTTTTACATTTGACTCTTCAAAATCATCATCCGGCATTGAACGCAACTCGTTTTCAATGGCTGTGCGCAACTGTCTGACCCGGCGGATAGAGACCTTTTCCTGGTAGTTCTTGTGGCAATGAATGGCCAGCAACAGATAGGTGATCAGGCCTGCCAAGATCTGGACCATCAAGCCATAGGCACTGCGTGCAATCAGGTGGTAGACTTTCAAGTGCCTTTTCCACCAGGCGAAGAAATTTTCGATGTTCCAGCGCAGTTTGTAAGCCTGGGCGATCTGTTCAGCGGTCAAATCATGGCGGTTGGTAGCGATCCAGTATTTGACCCTGTCGACCTCGTAGCCGACCAATCGCAAGGGGGTCTGGCTTTGATTAATGCCGGGGGTGCCCAGCAGTACGGTGCCGTCAAAAAAGACAATGCTTTCGGCAGGTACAGTATTTTGCGAAAG